>NZ_JASJDK010000120.1 GCF_030065675.1 Mastigocoleus sp. MO_188.B34
TAAAATCCATTAAGGGTGTTAAGATTTCCCGGTATTCTTCAAATTTTTTTCCTTGACTTTTTACCCTTGGCGTGCTTTCGCGGGAATGGAAGCGAGAAACGCGATAATTTTGGGCGATCGCTTCGTCTTTAAATGCGAAATAAATCCCCAAACCTGCGGGAATAGAATCGACATTGAGGACGCGATCGATGTATATTTTTAGTTCTTCTTGGTGATAGTATTTTTGGAAAGTATTGCGGGATGTAATGATACCATCGCCATAAACTACAATACCCCTGTGGCGATCGTCGATTAAGACTTGCGCTGCAATAACAAGGATGCGATCGGCTAATTCCCAAGCTTGTTGCAATGCTTTTTGTCTTTCTTGAAGATCTTCAATAACGTTAATTACATAGCCGATATTAACTAGATCTGCATTGTTAAGCGGATTGTCGGGAAAATAATAAGGATCCCATCCCGAACTTTGATAACCTTGTTTTGCGATCCTTTCGACATCACCACCGTAACCGCAACCGTAGTCAAAAAAAGTAATCCCTGCTGTAAATAAACCAGCTTCTTTTGCTAAACGCACCGGACGAGATAATTCTTTACGAACTATAGCAGCTTTATGACGTTCGATGCGAATATCTATTTTATTATTTTTTTGCGGGTCGATCGGACAGATCAATCGATGGCCTTCAAAACTAATACCTCTCCTTTTTAAGCGATATTCCCATTCATTGCGATTGCCAATAAAACGAGCATCGTCTAATAAACCTAAAGCTACTTCATTTTTAGTTAATTCTGCAAACTCTTGATAGGAAGGATAGTCGGGGGTGACAAAAGTTTCTTTGCGGTGGAGAATGGGGGGATTGTTAGTTTTAGTGTAGTCCCATTTTTTTGCTTCGAGGGTATTGAGATCGATGATGATGCTGTGTTTTAATGCTGGATGAGGATCGCGATCGAATTCGGGATAGCAAAGATAAGATATTTTAGCCCCATCGAAACTGAATTTGACAATAGTTGCTGTTTGTAAATCTATCTTGGCACTTCGAGCGCGTCGTTCGTATTTTTGTAGAATTGGATCGATCGCAGCGATCGCTTTAATATGGACGTAAAGAGCTGACGGTAAAAGTTTACCAACCTTACTATTTTGGCAAAGATCGACTATCTTAGTCCCATCTATATTTACTGCTGTCTCTGGTAAATCCATTTTCCGCGCTCTGTTCGGCTTGTTATTTACCTTACAACGAAACTTGCTCTTTATTGATTTGGTATTTAAATTTATATACATCGGCGATCGCCGGATATACATCTTGTCGGTTTGCGTCTATAATATGACTTGCTTTACGAGTATCTGAGTGGAGTCTTTTCAGTTCTAAAATGCGATCGAGATCTGCAAATGCTTCATCGATCTGACCCAGTCGATGCCATAATTGCGATCGCAGATAGTAAGTATAGGTATTTTCAGGATTGATCCGAATCGAACTATTATAATCAGTCATAGCTCGATCCCTCTGTCCGATCTCTGCCAACAATCGACCTCGCATAGTATATTTATAAGCGTTGAGATCGGGATTTTGACTGATGAATTGATTTAACTCGATAATTTCTGTTTTAAGATCTCTAATTTTTTGTTGCGGTGCAATTTGTTCGCGAAGTTGGTAAACTTCTTTGAGGGTAACGGAGCTATTATTAGCACCATAAATTAAATATCCACTATTATTATTTTTGCTGTAGATAATATTGCCATCAACGCTGTCTGGTTTGGCTGTTTTAATGCTGAGAATACAATCTAGATCTGCGATCGCTTTATTGATTTCTCCTTGTTCGACCCATAGTTTCGCTCTACGATAGTAGATCTCGATATCTTGAGGGTTAATGTCGATCGATTCGCTGTAATCGAAAATTGCATTATCTATTTCTCCTACTTTAATCCACAATTTGGCTCGTAAATTGTAAACATAAGTATCTTTATCGAGATTGTGGTGAATTGATTGGCTAAGATCCGAGATAGCAGATCTAAGATCGCCCTTTTTCTGTTTGGCGTTTCCTCGCAGTCGATAAACCTCTTTGAGATCGGGATGATGGTTATCTGGTTTGACTTTTTTAATGGCAATCATGCGATCGTAATCTGCAATGGCGCGATCGAGTTCGTTTAATTTCAGCCAGAGACAAGATCGCAAATAATAAACTTCAACATCGTGAGGATTGGCTTGAATCGAATTAGTATAGTCAGAAAGAGCCCCATCGATATCTTGCTGTTGAGATCGCATTTTGGCGCGATAATAATATCCTAGAGCTGGATCGATCTTAATGGCGCGATCGTAGTCTAATTGTGCCTCGACAACTTGACCTATTTTATCGCTAATCATCGCCCGAACCACATGAGCGCAAAAATGTCGCGGGTTTAATTCGATAATGCTATTGTAATCCGATATTGCCCCATCCAAGTCTTCTAATTCTACTTCCAACAATCCAGCTCGACCGTGATAGGCATCGATATAATTGGGATTGAGAGAAATAGCCCGAGTGTAGTCGGATATTGCCGCTTCTATTTTGCCCGAGCGAATGTTAAAGTAAGCTCGATAGTAATATTCTTCGGCATTGTGAGGCTGAACGTTCAAGATCGAACTATAATCTTGAAAATCTTTATCCTGAAGTACCAGTGCTGCTTTAGCCCGATAATATAGGCTTTCTAAATCTTTATTTCTTAAATCAATTATCTTTTCAAAATCTTTTTTAGCCGCACTTGCTTCATCCAGTCTTTTATGGGTTAAAGCGCGATTATAATAATATTTAGCTTTAGGAGCAATTTTAACGGCGCGATCGAAGTTTACTAAAGCCTTTTCAAATTTAGATAAATTCAAATAAATTTGTCCTTGAAGGTGGTATGCTTCGCTGTTATTTGGTGCAAAACGAAGATGACGCTTTAAATAGTCGATCGCATTTTTATTATTCCCCCGATAATAACTATCTTTAGCTTGTAAGTACAAGTTTTCGATGCTCATGGCTTCTGGTGGAAAATAGTTCTCTAACTGAGTTGCAGTTAACTTTATCTTAAAACCAGATCGAGAATTAGTATCATTTTTTTTGTAATACCATTTTTCAAAAACAGCTAGATAGCTCAAATTGATTTGATAATGTAATTAATTACCAAATAGTTAGTTATTTGTGAGTTTTTTGTGAAATAAGTCCCTTGTTACTTTCGAGAAATGCCATAATACCAATTTTCCAAAATAATGCTAAAGATAGATTTTCAGAATCTTTTGCCTATTGCCTCTTGCCTAACTTGCTAAGATGGCAAGAAAAAGCCAGAAGGGAGCAGGATAAAAAGCTAATTTTATGTAATTATTTTAGTTTTTATTGCTCCCCTCAGAACCGAGTCAAATTCTATCCAGTTATTGCGATCTTTCTGCAAAATCTTCCTTTAAAACTGGTTAAAATCATTAAAAAAAAGAATTTTTCCCCTTTTGACTAAAACCTATTTCTTGCTTTAGAATTCGGCACTTAAAGGAGCGCGAGGAAAAGGAATAACATCGCGAATATTCGCCATCCCAGTCATAAACTGAACCACCCTTTCAAAACCCAGACCAAAGCCAGCGTGGGGGACAGTTCCGTAGCGACGCAGATCTAAATACCACCATAATTCTTCTGGGGGGACTCCCGAATCTTTCATGCGTGTCTCTAATATATCTAGACGTTCTTCTCTTTGGGAACCGCCGATAATTTCACCTATTTTTGGTGCTAATACGTCCATAGCGGCGACGGTTTTATTATCGTCGTTTAAACGCATATAAAAAGCTTTAATTTCTGCGGGATAATCCGAAACAATTACAGGCTTTTTGCATAGTTCTTCCGCGAGATAGCGTTCGTGTTCTGACTGTAAATCCAAACCCCAACTTACTGGATATTCAAATTTAACCTTGGCTTTTTCTAAAAGCTTAATGGCTTCGGTATAAGTAATACGTTCAAATTTATTGTCAATTATATTGTTAGCCGTTTCCAATACAGTTTTATCTATCCGCAGATTAAAAAATTCCATATCTTCGGAACAATGTTTTAAAACGTACTGGAAGACATACTTGAGAAACTCCTCGGCTAAATCCATATCTCCGTTAAGATCGCAAAAAGCCATCTCTGGTTCCACCATCCAGAATTCCGCTAAGTGTCGAGAGGTATTGGAATTTTCCGCACGGAAAGTAGGACCGAAGGTATAGACGTTACTAAAGCTCATCGCCATGACTTCAGCTTCTAACTGACCGCTAACTGTCAAGTATGTGGGTTTTGCAAAAAAATCTTTGCTGTAGTCTACTTCCTTCTGATCCGTAAGTGGAACATTTTTTAAATCTAAATTAGTAACACTGAAAAGTTCGCCCGCACCTTCACAGTCACTTGCAGTGATAATAGGTGTGTGTACCCATAAAAATTCCCGTTCTTGGAAAAATTGGTGAATTGCTGTCGCGCAAGCATTTCTCACCCGTAAAACAGCGCCTAAAGAATTGGTACGATTCCGTAGATGTCCAATCGTACGTAAAAATTCAAAGGAATGACGCTTCTTTTGTAGGGGATAGGTTTCCGGATCTGCTTCACCATAAACTTTGATATTTTGTGCTTTGAGTTCGATTCGCTGTCCTTTTCCTTGAGAAGGTACCAATACTCCCATAACTTCTACTGAAGCACCTGTATTGAGTTTTTTTAGAACGGCTTCATAGTCTAATGTATTTTCGTCTAAAACTACTTGCAAACCAGCCAAGGAAGAACCATCGTTGACTTCTATAAAAGCAAATCCTTTTAATTCCCTTTTAGTTCGCACCCAGCCACACACAGTCAGCTTTTCATCAGCTTCGCCATTGTGCAGTACATCTTTAATCCGTCGATTTATCATCTTAACCAGCAAAACTTTTTAATAACCAGCCTATGATAACGCCCAATCCAGCAAAGCGGATGACTTGCCAGAAAGCATCTTTTAAGCCACTCTTGGAAAAAATGATAATACCACCAAATAGCGCCAGATAACTCCTGGAAAATAAACCCAAATTATCTTCTAAGGTTTCCAGTTGTGCTTTGACCTGCTCTAAATTTAATTTTAATTCTTGCTTCGAGTTATTTTGCAGAGTTTGTTTTTTAGTTGGTTTGTTTAGTTGCTCCAAGCGCTGATATAGTTCCAGTTGACGTTGTCGCTCAGCAACTATCTGACTATAGCGGTTTTTTAAAACTTCAAGTGTTTGTTCGGCTTCAAGAATTAACCCTTCAAATATCTCCAGGAGATTTTCTTCATCGGACTGTTTAGATGATCGGTCAGGTAAATTCATACAAGGTTGTAAAGTAAAGGAAAATGCCTAAATAATGAATGCCTACCCGTTATGTCTCAAGCTACCCATTTGAACCAAAATAATCAATTAAGTGAAATTAGTACTTTAGAACTAGCGCAAGCTTTAATGGAGAGATTGAGTATTTCTCCTAACGAGTGGCATCGACTCAAGTCTAACCGCAAAGCTCGTGCTTGCGAACAGACAGCAGCAGCATTAGTTTTTCTACTAAAAGACTCCCAACAAGAAGCCCTTCCAAGACTACAACAGGCTACTGGTTGGTTAGACCATTCTATTAGTGCACCACCTTGTCCGACCCATGGTCACAAGGAAAATAAAGGCTAGGTATTGCTAATTGCTATCTTTAGCTTTATTTATTCAGATTCAGGTAGCATTTGACGGTTGACACTTGAAACTAGAGTAAGGTAAGTTAACCGTCAATCATTGGCTATCAACTTTCTTAACCTAGATTTGATTTAAGTATGATACACATCACAGACATCCCCCAATTCCATGCTGTATATATTTGTAAGCGTTAAATAAGTGCTAGAACTTCCCTAACTCTGCTATACGTATCTGAGTGCTCTGCTTTTCAAAGATTTACTGATTTACTATTCTGCTGTTTATTTTGAGCGTAAAATAAGCAACCTCCTAAGCTTACTTTAGGAGTGTTTCAAAAATCTAATAAACATATAATAGAGATTCCTTTTTATTCTGCTAGATAGTATCTATATTCTCATTATTGAGAATATTAGTCTTACAGAAATTAGTTATTATTACGTGAAAGTAAAGGTATCCTAGGGCGACTTTCTAATTGCTTACAAAGTCTTAATTCAGTACCAGTTCTGTTCCACTCAACTCGGTCGAATATCAGATGCAAAATACTCAAACCACGACCACTCTCTGACTCATCCGGAGGAAGGTAGTCTTCAGGATCGTCATGATATTGACAATTCGGGTTGAAGCCACATCCTTGGTCTGAAATGATCCACCAGTATCTGTCGTCTATCAAAGAAAAACGAACAACTACCTTTTTACTAGGATCTAAATTATTTCCATGTTTTGCTGCGTTAACTAAGGCCTCTTGAAGCCCCAAACGCAGTTCGGCTTGCATTTTGTTTGGTATTTCTGCCAGGAGTAAATCTAAAATTGGGCAGAGATATAGAGTTGAGGCGAAACTAATAGTGCCCCAATTGCGTCCTACAGGACGGAGTGAAATAGTAATCACAAGAGAAACCCCGTAGCTTCAGAGTTAGCTAGACATCAGGCAAGCTGTCACAGGCACCCTGATTAAAATTTAGGTGGTCTTCTTTCCTTTAAGCAAGTTTTAATCTTTAGAAATAAATTTTGAAAATGCTTATTGCACTGACTATCTTTTATAGAATTAAGTTCTTAAATTAAGTTAATAACAAATCAGAATTTTATATATTTATCTGCAACCGCAGCTCGTAACTAAAAATTAGTTTTAAGTCAAAAGAGTGTTTGTATACTCTTTAGTTTCACTGATTTGTGATTTAAACAACTAAATTTATAACTTTCAAGAAGTCCATGCAGCTTTAATTTATTTACTCAAAAGGAATCATATTTTCAGATTAATTCAATTTTAGCATTTTTACTATACGCTAGGCTACAAATTTGAAATTTGACTTTTTTGTAAAGGGCTTACTTCCCAGATCTATTTGTGATAGAACGGCGAAAGCTGCTGCTTCGACGTGAGCAGTTTGTGGGAAAAAATCGGCAGGCACAACCATAGTTATATTATATACTCCATCTTGGCAAAGCAATTTTAAATCTCGAGCCAATGTCGAAGCTTTGCAACTGACATATACAATACGCTTTGGCTTTGATGTAAGAAGTGTTTCAATCACTTGAGGTTCGCATCCCTTACGTGGAGGGTCGAGTAAAACAATGTCTGGATTCAGACCCATTTTAGGTAGCAATTCCTCTACCTTTCCTGCATAAAATGTAACATTATCAATCTTGTTGATTCGGGCATTTAATTTTGCTTGTTCTACAGCTTTAACCTGCATTTCTAGACCCACGGCTTGTCCTACTTGTTTGGCAAGTGGCAGAGTTAATGTTCCAATGCCACAGTAAGTATCAAGAAGCAATTCATTACCTTGTAAATTCAGTTCTGACTGAATAATTTGCAACAGAGATTCAGCTGTCTCTGTATATACTTGGAAAAAAGTTTCAGCTTGAACTTGAAATTCCAAACCAGCAAATTTTTCTCGCAGATAAGGTCTGCCAGCGATACAACGAGTATCAGATCCAAATATGACATTCGTACGTTCGCCATTCTGGTTTAACATCACTCCCACAAGTGGGGGATAGTGGTCTAACCACTCTTGTGCTTGTTCTTCGATTCCTGGTATATTTAAGGTTTTTGCCACTATTGTTAATAAGATTTCGCCAGTCCGACGACCGATCCGGAAGCTGATGTGACGAATTTCTCCTTGGTGTAGCTTTTCATTGTATGGTGTCCAACCCCGTCGCTCTATGTCTTGTTTAACTCTTTTGAGTAAAGGTTCAAAGCGAATGTCTTGTATGGGGCAATGATTCAAATTAATTAATTTGTGGCTATTTTTTTGATAGTAACCAGCAATAAATTTACCGTTACCAGAAGTACCCACAGGGTAGGTGGCTTTATTGCGATAACCCATTGCTTCAGGCGCTCGTAAAACTGGAGTAACTGGGGGTTGTGCAAAACCTCCAATTCGTTCCAAAGCTTGAAGTACCCGATTATGCTTTGCTTCTAGCTGTAATTGATAATTAACATGTTGCCACTGACAACCACCGCACTTGTCTGCCACAATACATGATGGCCGAATGCGATTGGGTGATGGCTGTCTAATTTCCTGTAGCTTGCCATGGGCATATTTAGGTTTAACATGTAGGAGTCTAGTAAGAACCCGATCACCTGGTACTGTATCTGCTACAAATATTACTCTTCCATCCTTTTTACCAACACCATCTCCTGTATCATTCAAATCAACAATCTCAACTTCGATTAATTCACCCTGTCGCCATTTGGTTTCAGTCATTGCTATTTAGCTGTTTATTTACTTCACGTCTACTATCTACATTCAATAGTTGTAGCGTTATAAGCTAATAGTTGATGGATAACGGGTAAAAGTTATGAGCAAGGAGTAAGATTGTTCATTTTACCCATAACAGCTGCCATATGTCCAAAGAAAATTGTTAGCAGCGTTTTTACTGTGTTCCCATCACACAAGTTTTATTGCTGTTTTTCAAGAATTTTGGCTTGAAAGTAGATAAAATACAGGAATTTCAAGTTTTATCATCGGTCTATTTTACGGGCTAAGCCATGCTCTGTCTTTTTGAATAAAGGGTACTTGTTAAAATGTTCTCAAGCTCAAATATCTTGAAAACATTTGGGGAAGATTGAAGGATTTGAGCACAACTGTAGCAAGCATTAATTAATAACTGTTCACTTCTACCCCTCAGAGTCGTTAAACTAGCTAATAATATTTCATTTAAGACAATCGAAATAATCATGACTGTAGTAAGCCAAGTTATTCTCAAAGCTGATGACGAACTGCGTTACCCCAGCAGCGGCGAACTTAAGAACATCCAAGATTTTTTACAAACTGGACAACAAAGGGTAAGAATTGCCACAACCCTTTCTGAAAATGAGAAAAAAATAGTAGATCAAGCAACCAAACAATTATGGCAAAAACGACCTGATTTTATTTCCCCTGGTGGTAATGCTTACGGACAGAAGGAACGTTCCCTCTGTATCCGTGATTTTGGCTGGTATTTACGCTTGATTACTTACGGTGTTCTTGCTGGAGATGTAGATCCTATTGAAGATATTGGACTGGTTGGCGTACGTGAAATGTATAATTCTTTGGGAGTACCCGTTCCTGGAATGGTGGAAGCAATTAACTGTTTGAAAAAAGCTTCCTTGGAATTACTTAGTACAGAAGATGCCAATGAAGCTGCACCTTACTTTGATTACATCATTCAAGCAATGTCCTAGCTAAGACTTTAAGAGTTTAGTACCGCCTATTTGGGTGTTATTTTGGATTTTGAGGGAGTAATCACAAACCAATAAATTCAGGGAAAACTATTAGTCCCCAAAATTTATAAAATCCCCAATTTAATTTATCTTCCCCGCAAATATTGGTAATTCTGGCTTTATCAGTCAATTCACTAAGTAGGTGCGGGGAAATTCTATTTAAATATGTTTATAAAATCACATATACTGAGTAGTGAATTTGGATAACTAGTAAAATTCTATATCTTATTTCCAGCTAATTTTACGCGGTTACACTTGCAATTTAGCAAAAATATCAAAAATGATTATTCTAATATAAAAGTTGAAGGTTAATTCTAATATATATAACACCAATAAAAATGAAGTTTATATGATGCTATTTTTTAGCAAAAGCAATATTCAATGCATATAATTAGATATCCGGAAAGTTTCAATAATTTATAAAGAAAAGATTGATTTATTCATACAAACTTTACATAAAATTTAATAAGTCTTTGACACCATTTGAAAAATAAGAAATCAACTAACAAGCAAAAATAACATAAGTATCTCTATTTTTGTTAATCAATAAGACTTATGAATATCCCGAGTTGAAAATATCTAACAAGAACGAATACATCAAGTCTGCACAAAACTTTGCTGTCTGTAAATCTTCCGCCCTGAAGTGTGAGGAAATGGCGGAGAATCTGCACCCAAACGCCTTAAGTAAAATGGTAAATATTCCTTTACGGTCTTGTATGCAGGGATCCAATAAAGTCATAAGACACTGCTACAAGTAAGGAATGAATTGAAATACCTGAAATACCGATATATTCTCAGTGCCATTGCACCCTTTAAATTTGATATTGGCTATGGCATTTGAGAGTAGGTATATCTGAAGACAAAATCACGAATCTATTTCATATCCGATCAAATGAACGTGCTGATGGTTTGACTTGAATCATTAATACATTTGTTTTACTACCTAATAAATACTTTAGGACAGATTGACCCTGGTATAGGCTCCACAATATCTGATTTGGAGGAGCCGCTTAAGCGTTCTCATCTGCATGATTACAATTTCCCGATTAGAGTAAATCGCTGTGCAGTGGAATATATTATCCCTAATTTAAGGAAGTGAAAATAACAAAATAACTAGTCAGTTAATTTGCAGCTTCTGTGACAGATGTATTCATTTCTCTTATCCAAGCTAGAAGTGCATTTAAATATGCATTTGCAACTTTGCTTGCAACCTGTCTACCATCAAATGCAATGTTGAGGCTAGTAATTCCTTCCAATAACATTTGGGAGCCTTTTTCGGTTAAGGTCACATTGTTTTGACCACTGCTTTTGATTGCGCCGACTTTCAGTAACTGTCTGAATACGCGTTGGTATGCACCGATTCTTTCATTTTTTCGCTTGATTCGGGTAATTAAATCTGAAGTGTTAACTTCTTTTGTTTGCGCTCCAGAATCCCACAAAGCTAACAATAAGAGAGTTTGAGCGTTATCTTTCTTGGCTGTAGCTTTAGTTTTGGTTGTCTTTTTGCTAGTAGATTTAGCTTTTACTTCTTCGCTAGTTTTTGCAGCAAGCTTTTCAGAAGCTGACTTAGTTTTGCTTTGTTTAGTTGTACTTTGAGCTTTTTCAGTATTGGCTTTTGTTGCAGCTTTCTTGGAAGTTGATTTACTTCTAGTTTGTTTAGTAGCTACTGGAGCTTTCTCGGTAGAAGCCTTTGCAGTCGCAGTTTTCTTGGAAGTCGATTTTGCTTTGGTTTTCTTAGTTGTAACTGCAGCTTCCTCGGTAGCCACCTTTGCAGTCGCAGTTTTCTTGGAAGTTGATTTTGCTTTTGTCTTCCTAGTTGTAGTTGGAGCTTGCTCAGTCTTAGCCTTTACATCAGCTTTTTTAGTAGACTTGGTTCTAGTTTGCTTGGTACTAGTTAGAGATTTTTTTTCGTTAGCTTTTTTAGGTTCTACCTTTTGAGTGCTAGCTTTAGCCTTAGTTTTTTTCTCCACAGTCATAGTCTCACTAACGCTTTCATTTACGGAATTCTGCTCTTTTGATTTTCTAGTGCGAGACTTTAGGGTAGTCATTTTAGGATTAGATTTAGTCTTACTTTTAGTACTAGAACTAATTTTAGATTTTCTACTTTGAGAAGTTGTTTTTCTTGGTGCCATTTTGCGTGTTTAATTTTACCTCCACAACCAGGATAATCTAGCGATATATCTTTCTGGAGTATGGTAAAAAACATCAAGAAAATTTCTCTGAGGTATTTTGCCCTGGAGTATTTTTATTAACAAAAAATGACAGTAAACAATCTATTTTGCCTGATACTAAGTTTAATAAGGAAAAAGATAAATTCATTTCCTAGGGTTAATCTTTGTCTTGAGGAAGTTTCTTTAAAAAAACGCATGAGTATAAAGTATCGTCAGTGACTCAAGTCATCATATCTACAATCTTTATTGGAAAATAATCTGGGATTGCAGAATAAAGATTTCTCCAATATTCAAATAATATTGAGATTGAAAAATTGAATAAAAATCTCATCCAATCAAGACTTTGTACTAAGAGGATTTTGGGAATACCCCTTGAGTATAAAACCCCTCTTTCAAGGGGTTCATAGATCCAGTGAAGGAATGGAAACTTCGTACCTTCAAACTAGAGATATTTAATTATCCACCTGCAAATGATTAGCATCTTCAAACAGCACGTAGGAATTTTTATGGATATGGGATTATTGAACCCACAAATATCACACAAGTATTCATTTAAATTCTTCCAGTTGATCTAAACGCAACCAGATATTAGGTGTTGGAACTTTGCCAAACTTTACTAGAGCATAATCACCTTTGAGTTCTAAAATTTCTCCGCGACTTTCAAATAAATAAGACGGAAAACGGGAATCACTGGCTGTAGCTTCAGTACTATTTTCCAGTTGCTCACGGATTGCACGAACCATTGTTCCTTTTTTGATCGGCATTACAATTCCTCTTGAGGCTAGTGAAATGTATTCTCAAAGATTTTAGCTTTTCGGGAAGTTGAATTGCTCAGGTAATTGGTAATTGGAATGGATAATGGGTAATGGGTCATAAGTTTCCTTTTCCTAATGGAAAATTAATTATCAAACCTGAAGGTAATTTTACTTGTAGTTACGAGGGTTGAATTTGGTGAGTATAACTATGACTCGTGACAGCTTCTTTATATTTTTTCTTCTCGGACTCCCCTATTCCAGATCACTTCTGACATTGATCGCAAAAATGAGTAGAACGTCCTGCTAGTCTAATTTTCTGAATGGGTGTCTCACAAATCCTGCAGGGTTCCCCAGCCCGATTATAAACAAATGCTAAACCACCATAATTTCCATTAACACCTTTGACATTGAGGAAATTGCTAAAGGTTGTACCGCCAACTTCAATGCTGGCTTTTAAGACTTCAATAATTGCTATCCGCAAGTCCTTAATTTGTTTTGGCTGCAAATCTAGACACAGAGTTTCTGGTAAGATACCACTTTTAAATAGCGCTTCATCAGCATAAATATTACCCAAACCGGCGACTACCGACTGATCTAATAGTGCAGCCTTAATTAAACGACGGCGATTATGGAGTTTATTCGCTAAATACTCAGCGGTGAATTCTGGTACAAATGGATCTACCGCCAACTTACCCAAACCGGGGATCGCACTTTCAATTTCAACTTTTGGAGGAACCCACCACATCTGACCAAAAGTGCGTTGATCGACAAAACGTAATTCCTGTTCTTTACCAAAGAATATTCTAACTCTTGTGTGCTTGTGTACCGGTTCCTGAGGATGCAACCACAACAATTGACCTGTCATTCGTAAATGGACGCCCAGCCAACTTTTTTGACAAGGAGAAGATACACAATCTTTATATATTACATTTTTCTGTTCTCTTGGATCTCCAGATACAAGTTCGGCAAGAAGATACTTACCGCGACGATACCAACTGGTAATTCTGCTTTCTTGGATCCCGTCCAAAAATTCGGCAGCAGAAAAAGGATAGGCGATGGTGCGGTGAAGCAACACATCCCCACCCGTAATTTTTTGATTGAGGGTTAGTTGGTTTAACCCCCGTCTTACTGTTTCAACTTCAGGCAGTTCGGGCACAATTAAACGCCTTGAGTATTTCCTACAAAAACTAACACTAATTCTAAGCTGCTGGCTTTTTCTTAGCCTTGGCTTTGGGTGCTTCGATTTCTATCAACTCATCAACAGCAAAGTTATTAGTGTTAATGCCGGAATAGTTGACTTTCTCAAACCGAACAATTACAGGATACTTGATACCGCTTTTGTCAACTGTTGCTACAGTACCTACATCTTGGTACCAGTAAGATTCCCGACGAAGAATGCGAACTTTAGAACCACGTTGAACCATAAGTTTTTTACCTTTTAGTTATCAATTACCATTTTATGTTTGGCTAATTGATTTCACTCTACAACCTGAAGGCGTCCTTCAGAGGCTTTGTTAAGTTATTTTTCTTGAAAATTGGAGATTAGGTATTGATATTGAAATAGGATAAATAACCCAAGTTACTATTTATGGACAAAACTTTTAGATTCTCTGATATCCCCCTAAACCCTGCTTTTTAAAGGAGTTAGGGGAACTAAATTCGGCAGAACGTTAAATAGTAACTTAACTTAGATCTTGCACCTTACGGGTAAACCGTAAATATATAAATTAAACCGGTCAAACTGCTACAGCAAATAAATCAATTTACCTCAGTGTCAAATAGTTATAAATATTTCTTTAAATTAAAGTCTTAATACTTAAATAAGCAGGAGTATGGAAATCTTCCTAAAACCGAATTAGAGAAGTGGTCGCATTCGTGGCACTAGCCGCGCTTCTTGCAATTAATGGAAAAATAGACAAATTTAAGACAAAAAAATCTATTTGCCAGCAAATTTGCCCTTATTACTCGTAATTAAATGCTTTTTCTTGTTTTTTATGTCTTTTACTCTACTCATGTTGGGTTAATTTTCCATATTTTTTTATAAAAATGATAATCATAGAATTGGGTGGAGAGAGCAGTTGCTCATAGCAACTGCTCTCTCCCTAAAATAGCGATTATCATTATCTTTTATGACGAAAAATTGCGGATATATGGCAAAAAACGGCAAAAAATGGGAAAAAGGGCGTGAAATTTTTCGTTAGTTAAAGCAAGAACTATGCTTGCCACCGCCCAAGAGTTAGTTTACATCCTCAAAGATTTGATGCCGTGGAATTTTTCTGCACAAAAGGCAAAGCCTTCTCTAGTTGATTAGTTTGTTGGGAAGTAGGGCGCGCTTTATATAAAGGCTGTGCCTTTTGTGTAGGTGCCATGCGTCCCCTACTCGGTACCAAAAAGATAATTTAGAAGCAATGCTGGGATTGTTTTTAGAGGCACAGGGACGACCATTGCCAGAACATTCCAAAACCAAATCAGCAAGCGCTTTAAGCAGATTTTTAAATATTAATCACTGGTCAACGCGGGGGATGATTAGTATTATTAGAAACCAAATATTAGAGGTTGTTTTAAGGACTTTATTTGAGTCTGGTAAAGGACGTAGACCGTTCTTACAGGTAATTGTTGACCTCACAACCCTAGAGAAATGTGGAAAATTCCTGCGTATTTGAGGATTTAATCTCAGTTTATAACAGGAAACGGGGATTACATGTAGTAGTGTTGTATTTGGTTGTTGGGAAATGGCGAATACCCTGGAACTTCAGGGTATGGAGAGGTAAGGGTACTCCATCACCAGCCCAACTTGGCTTGAAGTTAATTAAGCGCTTACCAAAATTGCTGACCAAACACTTTAGGGTAATGATTTTGGCTGATACTGGTTTTGGTAGTGCAGAGTTTATACATGAAGTACGGAAGCTAAAATATCATGCAATCATAGGCGTAGCTATTAGCCGTAAACTTCTTGACGGAAGGTCTTTAAGGCATTTACATAAGCAGGGACAACAAGTACGCTTGGTCGGTTTAGACTTTCCTGTTACTGTGTCTTGGTATTATCTGAAACGTGAAAATGGCAGACTAGAAAAAAGAATTGTCATATCTACCAGACCCTTAAAAGCTAGCACTATCAAGTGGTGGGGAAAACGCAGATGGTGAGCCAGTGCGGTGGACGGGTTCCCCGGCATAAAGCAACTGGCGAACCCGAAGGGCAAATTGAGGGCTTCTTTAAAACCGCAAAGCACCGTTTTGGTCTGCACCGCTTCGGTCAAAATACTTTGCTTGGAGTGTATCGCTGGCTCATTCTTTCTTTGGCTGCTTACTTTATTGCCCACTGGACTTATTTATCGACTCAGTCATCGTTACCACCTGATTGGGGTGAGGCTGCACAAACAGCTTTGGAATCTATCTTCACAAAAATAGTAGTGTCTCTTCTTTTACTTAATATTGAACGCTTAATTTCTATTGCACGTAGTTGTGGTTTTGACATCTATATTTCCAGGTGCAAGATCTAAGCGCCCAAGGGGCGCGATTACACGCCCGCAACTAATAAAAGAAACACAATAAATCAAATTTTAGGGTCAATAACTTATACACTGAAAAAGTACCATGACAGTAAAAGCCGTTATTACATTGGTGCAGTATTCGTCCGAATCTAAGCGTGGTTCTGGGTGATGTTGGCAACAGTATTGGTGAAGTAGCATCGCTACTATCCCGTGACCGGAGATTAAATTTAC
This sequence comes from Mastigocoleus sp. MO_188.B34, assembly GCF_030065675.1. Lineage (GTDB taxonomy): Bacteria > Cyanobacteriota > Cyanobacteriia > Cyanobacteriales > Nostocaceae > Mastigocoleus. The sequence continues at coordinate 15,982 of NZ_JASJDK010000120.1, forward strand.
TTGCCCACCCAGGCATGGTACACCCAATCAAATAAGCAATTCTATTTCTTTGTTTACTCTCATGAGCAAGCGTAAAAAGCCAAAAAGCCAAGATTTAGATCGAAATCTACGCCAAATTAATCTTAATGCTGCAGGGATTGATATTGGTGCAGATAGGCATTGGGTTAGTGTACCTCTGGGAAGGGATAACGAGAATATACGGAGCTTTGCTTGTTTTACAGCCGACCTTTATACAATGGCAGATTGGTTGAAGAAATGCGGTATTGAAACCATAGCAATGGAGTCAACAGGTGTTTATTGGATACCTGTATTTCAAATATTAGAAAGTCGTGGTTTTGAGGTTAAGCTGGTCAACGCTCACTACGTTAAAACTGTACCTGGTCGTAAAACAGATGTATTAGATTGTCAGTGGCTGCAACAACTACACACATATGGTTTATTATCTGGTTCATTTCGACCAGAAGACCAAATTTGTGCATTACGCAGTTATATACGTCAAAGGGATAATCTGATCAAAAGTGCTTGTGTTCATGTACAAAGAATGCAAAAAGCCTTGACGCAAATGAATATACAATTACATCGGGTAATTAGTGATATTACAGGCACTACTGGATTAAGTATCATTCGAGCGATCGTATCTGGAGAACATAATCCAATCAAGTTAGCTGATCTTAAGGATGGGCGCATTAAGGCAAGTAAAGAGAAGATTGCTGCATCTTTAACTGGAGATTATCGCCCAGAATTAGTTTTCATTCTCCAACAAGAACTAAAGTTTTACGAATTTTACCAGTCCCAGATTGCAGACTGTGATAACCAAGTAGAGCAATGCTTGGCTTCATTTACGGATAAGGTTGATATCACAAAAAAACCTTTGAATAAACCAAAACGTCGTGGGAAAAAACAACCCGGAAATGCACCACAATTTGATTTACGTACACATTTATATCGTATTAGTGGTGTTGATTTTACTCAAGTTGATGGTTTTGGTGCTTTGACTGTACTAATATTACTCTCCGAGCTTGGATTAGATCCCTCTCGCTTCCCAACTGTTAAGCATTTTACTTCTTGGTTGGGTTTATGTCCTGGTAGTCGTGTTACTGGTGGTAAAGTCAAGAGTTCTAAAACTCGCCCTGTAGCTAATCGTGCTGCAAATGCTTTACGCATGGCAGCCCAAACTTTGTCCCGTAGCCACTCTGCCTTAGGTGCTTACTACCGTCGCATGCAAACACGCCTAGGTGCACCAAAAGCAATCACTGCTGCTGCACACAAATTGGCACGTATTTTTTATCACATGCAGGACATCTGGAGGTGCTTATACTGATCCTGGTATTAACGCTTATGAGCAACAGTATCATGACCGGATGCTCAAAAACCTCAAGAAAAAAGCTCAAGCTTTTGGCTTGGAACTCATTCCTATTTCCAATACCAGCAAATCTGTTGATTCAAAAACTCAAACCCTTGCTAGTTAAGGATTTAAGAATGTGTTTCTTAGGAGTTAATAGGAAAAAGCGGAAAGTGACAGAAGAGGGATACAGCATATTTCAGGTTACTGAGGTACATCCATACAGACAGTAATGCTTGTATAACAAAAGTTTAAGGATATAGTTTTGTACCTCATTTACTTGCAAAGTGCTGTAAAAATCTTCAATTGATAAAGATGGGGAATGTGTTGATTTAGAGATTAAGCCTGTCACACGGTATGTTTATTTCACTTCACAATAAAAAATGTCGGTAGTCAGAGATTTACCCTATTACCGACATTATTGATAATTGATTTAATTTAATGGGGGTGGAGGGACTTGAACCCTCACGACCTTTTACGGTCAACGGATTTTCATCCTCCCGCAGCTTTCGCTACTGTCTATAAGCTAAATTAACTATTTAGACTTTGAGAATTGGACTCTCTCTTTACCCTCGTCTTAACGTTAGGGTAGCTCCCGTCGAGTCTCTGCACCTTCCAAATTTAGGATAATTAATCTTAAATTGGCTTGGCTCAGGATTGCCGTGTCTATTAACTAGATTTAGGTTTCCCTGAGTTTGAGAGCTTCCACTTGAAAGATTTCTCTATCAAGGCTCAGTTTTCTAAGTCCGTAGCGTCTACCATTCCGCCACACCCCCAAAACTGAAGATAATTAGAGAGTTTTTAGACCTGTCGCTAAGCTAGGTCGGAAAAAACCTCCTCATATATTCCAGCATGAATTGTATTTTTTGTCCATTAAATTTTGAATTTTTTTTTCGACCTCCTAGGATTAAGTATGAGTATTTGCTGTTTGATGCAAGAAATCAATCACGCCCTAAAATCTTGTAAGTCTCTCCAGGATTGATTTTTAGAGTATATTATCCCCAAAATAATTACTTCTTGGAACTGAAGAATTTTAGGAAAGTTAATAAAACCAAAGACAAGGGTAAAGCATGAAGGGTTGATTAACAGAAATGTGAGATAAATTAAAAGCAAGCGTTATGATAATATAAGCTCTTGTGCTGCAGCGTGCAGTATCTTGTATCTTCGCTATTGCCCTAGTAACCATACCGTTAAGGCAAGGTAAATAAGGGTGAATGCTTATCAATAATCAAACAAAATCCGTGGAGTTCGGTCTAGTATTGCTAGATTTTTTTAAGCGGAACATGTTATGTGTCCTTCATGAGTACAAAGTAAAAGAGATGCTTGTAGCGCTACTATATCTGGCTTTGGCAGGAACTTACTTATTAGTCATGCCTGTTTTTATTTTGCTATATCTCAATTTTCGCTGGTATGTTGCCAGTTCACTAGAGCGCGCTTTTATGTACTTTTTAGTTTTCTTTTTCTTCCCTGGTTTATTGTTGCTATCGCCCATCGTAAACTTGCGACCCCGGCGACGCAAAATTGCAATGTAGTCATAATTTGGTAGGTCATAAATTGGATGCGACGCATTGATGCGATTGGAATTGGTTTAGGTGTTTTTGTTGCAGGTGGTTTGATATATTTGGTACTGCAACAAGTTGGTTTAGACAGCCAGTCTGCTGGTATTTGGAGCCAGGTATTACTAGTTGGTGGTTTACTTGGCTGGTTATTCACCTATCTTTTTCGTGCAGTGGGCAATAAAATGACCTACCATCAACAACGGGAACAATACGAAGAAGCTTTTTTTCAAAAACGTTTAGATGAGCTTTCCGAAGAAGAATTAGCAAAAATACAAGCTGAGATAGAACAGGAAAAAATGAATAATTAAACATATTTTGCAAATTTTTTTTCAAGCTCATTCATTTCCAATCTCCTTAGGCAGTTATATTTTTTCTGGAAACTTAAGTTTATACTAATTTTTATTATTTATTTCAATTTAGTTCTGCGTTATTATTAGGACTTACGCAACCGGCACATTTTTCTTGTAGGGTGTGTGACACAAGTGAGTTAGCCTGAACGTATTAATAAGGCTTTGAGTGTCACACACCACCGGTGTATTATGACAATTGCGTAAGTCATGATTATTTATCTGCAGTTATGAAATTGCTGTAGTCTGAAATTATAGTAAATGCGTTAACTGTAGTCTTAATCATCAAATAAAATTTCAAGTTTAACTGTTATGGATTGGATATTCTCGTCCTCTACATAAATTTGGTCAAATCTATATGGGTTAATGTAAATGGGCTTAATCAACCAGTCATACCTACAGGCTAGTACTATGTAATAGCTTATAATTCTAAGTGCCGTACAAAAAACGGTAAAAATTTTAAGATTATTCAGGGGTGTCTGGTTATTTCTTAAACCAAAGTTAAAGTTCTTCAGATTTCGCTTATAGCTTTTCAAACCAACCTTAGTGAGTAATAATATTTTTACTAAATTTAAATATTTTTCAGATAAAATTCCAAAAAAATGTAAAGATTTTCCCACATGTTAGATATCTGGAGCTAAAGTTAATTCTTGTAAAATCCGGACGTATAAGCAGTCAATCTGTAATAAGACTCAATTATTAATTTTGATAGAACCGGAAGAGAATATTAAAAATATATAACCCTAATGTTTGTTATCATCTCTCCGAGTAGACAATTTAACGGATATGATCTTGAATATATAAGGCACATATTAGACGGTGGAAAAACTGTTTATTATTACTGTTAAGGTAGAATTTGTTAGAGTATAAATTTTATGAAAATTCTTCTAGGGTAGTAAATTTATGAATGTGAGAGAGTGTAATTGTTTATCAGTACATATTGGTTTCGTAGTTAGGGGGCAAAGACGATGAGTGAAAGTATGGCATTTATCGGTGGTGTCGCTGTCGCAGGCTTAGCAGCACTTTTACTATTAAAAGGAGCAGGTGGGAATGCAGCACAGAATTTTTCCATACCTTCCCAACAACCACAGCAACCTGTAGTTGCTCCACCTGCAATCCCGCCTGCGAACCAGTATTCTTACCTGCCACAAAATCCTCCATCCTCTCCTGGGAACTTAGTCAACGAGCAACTACGCTCTGACATGGATCGTGTAAAGTTGCAAATGGAAAACATGCAACGGGAGAACGATCGACTGAGAAATCGTAACGAGCAGTTGCAAACTCAAATCAGTCAACAATATCAAGCACAGTTACAGGTTCTAAATCCTCAAACTATTCAACATACTCCACAACAAGTTGCTTCACCTCTTGCTGTTGAAAATCAGTGGTGGTCTTCAGGTATTTTGTGGGGAGCAGTTGGTGGAATGGCTCTTACTGTTGGTGGTGGAGTTGTGGTAGCAGGAGTTTCTGCTTTATTTTCCCAAAAACCACGTTCTACTCGTACGGTACAGGTAATTCATCCTTATAATTCTCCTAATCCAACATTAACTCCTGTGAGACGCGCAGAGTTTTTGCCACCACGTGCAGAACACAGAAGGGCTGAAGCTACAGAATACGAGGATATATACTAAATATTCTAAATATTCTTAAATATACCCTGATATTTTGCTGTTGTCTCATAATCAATAATCTGGAATCTCACTTTGAGGACACCTCCACGACATAGTTGCGCGGAGGTATTATTTATTTGTATAACTAGAACAGTCCTTAACCTACTTTGTATAGAACTACAGAAGACCTCAGCAGAATTTGGAGTTTTTTTCCTTGAAGGCACCCGGCACCCCAACGAAACTAACGTTAAAGCTTTATGAGAGCAATCCTTGGAACTTGGAATCAGCAATTCTCATTTTGAAAAATTAATATAAGCAAATACAATCTACTTACGTGATAACAAGGTAAATTATTCGCAACCATTTGTCGTGGATAATCAAAAATCGGCATT
>NZ_JASJDK010000121.1 GCF_030065675.1 Mastigocoleus sp. MO_188.B34
TACCTGGGTCAACCGATTGCAGTAATGCGGACACTAATTTCTCTGGTGGTTTTTGCGTCATGGGTCATATTCTACGATACATCCCCTACATTTGTTCCTTCTTCTTTTTTCTTCTTACCCCGATTTACTGAGCGGATACATTTTTACGACCACCTTGTTCCTTAATTAGTGCATCGTAGATTTGTTGATGTACTTTATTATCTCTTTTTGCAGCTTCAGTAATCTTATTAAAGCGTTCAATACTCAAGCCGTTACTTTCAACTATTTTTCGGGAGCGCTTACAGTATTCATTTGCAATCTTTTTCGCATCTCCAGGTAATTCACCAAAACTTTTTGGATCGTTACAAACGATATTGGGGATTTTTTCACGCTCACCCAAAATTTTTTTTATTTTGTCATAGGCTTGTTGGCGAGGTTTTTCCATTTTTATCACGATCGCAGCATACTTCTTGACATCACTTTGTCTGATATTTCCGTTTGCGTGAGCTTTCGTGTTGGAAAAAATAATAGAGCCCGAAAAAGTGGTAAAGATTGTTGAAATTAATAATGTTTTAATGATAATCTTATTCGGATTTAGTCTGAAGGAAAAATTTAATGGCTTAGTCATTTGTGAAGGAAAAAAGTTACAGTAGGGATATATTAATAACTTTGAATATTTCTACTAGTGAGAAGTTCCCTCCAAAAAATCAAATCATTCTGTCTTTATCTCTAATATTTATTCTTGCTGCATATTTGACATAACTCAATGGTCGTAGTTTGAAGTGCTGACATTGGATTTGCTCCCTGCTTTAGATTTACCTCTAGTCTTAGTAATATTGGTGGTATGGAAATTAGCTGTTTCAAAGAAAGAGATTTGATTTCTTGTTGTAAAAAATAAATACGCTTTGGATTTCCAACTTCTGCAGCTTGAGCAATAGCTTGTTGATTTTTTTCACCACTTTCCATCATAATTTTGACCCACAACCAAGTCCGAAATTGACCGATTAATGTGGCTAATATCTTTAATGCTGGCTCATTTGCATTAATTAAATCAGCTACTAATGTTAAAGCTCTAGATGTATTTCCTTCTCTAATTGCTGCAGCTAGTTGCAAGCTATTTTGAGTCGTATTTCTTACTAATTTATTGATAGTATTGATTTCTAAAGGTTGTTTAGTTCCTCCAGTATAAAGTTGTAATTTCTCTAATTCATTATGCAGTAATCGCGTATCATTTCCTACTGCTTCAGCGATAATTTCTAAACCTTGGGGAGTGATTTGCAAACCAATATCTTTTGCTACTTGACTAACGGATTTTACTATAAGTTCTTTTTTCCAAGGTGGAACTAAAGCAAATTCTCGATATTCTGTTGCAAATTTTTTCAGTAATTTTGTGGATTTGATGCGTTCATCAAATTTTTTTCGACTAGTAAGTAATAAAAATGAATCTTCGGGAATTACTGATAAAGTACGCTGTAATTCATTGAGTACGTTTTCCGGACATTGTTGTACCAAAGTGGTATTCATTAGCCAAACTAAGCGTCCCCCTGCACCAAATTTAGGTGTCATGGCTTGATTTAAACCATCTATTAAGGCGTCGGAGCCATCTGGTGGAATTGCGTTGTAGTTAAAACTCGACCATTCAGGAACAAGAACGCGATCGCGTAATTTTTGTATGGCTTTTTCTATGGCATAATCGTCTTCACCCCAGTAAACATAAACTGGCATCACAAACCTCGATACAGATCGTAATTGGAAATATTGTAAATTGAAGCAGATAAAATATAAGCTTTACGGGAAGCTTTACGGGTATTTACTTAAATGTAGTTACCACAAAAATAAAGCCTACCTTTGAAACAAGATAGACTTTAAGAGTAATGATTTTAGTGGAACCGGGCAGAATCGAACTGCCGTCCGCAATAGGTATTCGCTTACCGCTCATTCACAGGTTTAGCTTCTTTTACCCTCGAAGCGGGGACCGCCCATTATCCCGAACGGTGGGATGCTTTGGTAAAGTCTTTGCTAATAAGTACACCAAAGATTACCTATCAGCGCATCCGTTGGGGTTTGCCTCTAATCCTTAACGGAGTCAAATTAGAAGCACTCGAACCTATAAGAGGTATTTTAGGCTACTGCTACTGCAGCTTCCTTACGAGTAAAGTTTACGATGTTATTCGCATTTACGTTGTTTTGAGCCTTTGATTTGCGAGAGGAGACTCACTCTCGACCTGCATCACGGGTCAGTTTTCGCTACCACGTCGAAACCTTTACGGCCCCATGAATACATATCTACTAATATAATAATACATTTTTGATGAATTGCCAATTCTTAAGGAGTTATTTATCATGACCTTAATCTATCAAGCTACAGCAAAACCAGTATGCTGCCGTATTTTTGGATGGCGAAAACCAAGTACTATATTTTCTTTAGGAATACCTGCATTTACTAAATCAGTCGCGACCCCTTCTTCCGTATCATCGTATTGAATCCAGATCTTGTCGCCAATTAAACTGATATGAATTGGTGTTGCATGGAGATATTGGTTGCCATCCCAGCCAAGGTCTATGATTAGATACTGTCCTCGTTCGTCATCAAATAGAACCTGACAGGTGTAACCATCAGGTAGGTTAGCACGATAATCAGCATGATTCTGGAGGACACTTTTAATAATATTTTGATAGTTCAAGCGGGTATCCATTTTACAATTGCCTCACTTTCATCATCAAATACAATTAATTTTACTACTTGATTTTTGAGTAGTATCTGTCCTAATTCTATTGTGAATACGCTATTAAAGGTTGGTTGAGATACGGCAAGATAAAGGCTTCGCTCAATTTTCATCTCGCTAATAATTTGGCGATACAAGACATATTGCCCTAGCGCTTGCTCCAAATCTCTAACATCAGACTGTCCTACAAAGCTTTTCACTTCGACAACAATTTTTTGGATTCCCTTCTCAGCACTAATAAGCCGCTCTGCACCCAAATCAACCGATAAACGCTTTTTACCAATTTGAAGTGGAAATGGATCATGAGTGATTGTCCATCCATCGTTTTGTAAAGCACGTTTTACTGTGTTGTGATAAATATCTCTTGCTGGCACAAATAATCTAAGCTATGAAAATTGTTAATGTCAGCATATGGCGAAATGTGTTGATTTTGCTAGCAACATTATAGTAGACAGCATAACTATCCAGTTGAGAGGTGCAAAGTCATTGCATAACGAAGCCCAATACTTTTCATCTTTATATCCCCTGCAACGCTATTTTTGTTGAGCACACAAAAGATTCATGACTTTCCAATCTTGGTATTGCTGAAAGTTGCGTAAGCGTCTTCCAAAAAGCCTATTACTTGTATTCATATTAATTTATTTTATTACGCGGGAACTTTCCGTATATCACACTCAGTGATTCATCCAGAGAAAGAGTTAAAAGCATTGTAAGCACAGTATAAGGAATTCTTCTTGACATCGCCAATGTATCTTTATTTATCCGTAAAAATACTTTGCTTAGTATGAATCTCAATAATTCTTATGCGTGTAATATTTTTCAAGTAATAGACCGAATTGTACCGTATATTCACTCGTGTGAGTAGATAAATAAACACTTTCCAGTATATTCCCTGAAACTCTCACTCCCTAAAAGATTAACCACAAGCCAGCCAGCATAATTTTTAGCTATAACAATGTTTTATGCTTAAGGTATTAAAATATGCTTGCCAGAGTCTGGAGTGCATCAATTGTTGGTATTGACGCCGTTAAAGTTGGTGTAGAAGTTGATGTATCGGGTGGTTTACCGGGAATCGTAATTTTAGGTTTACCCGATAGTGCAATTCAAGAATCAAAGGAAAGAGTCAAAGCTACGCTGAAAAATGCTGGTTTTGCTTTTCCGATGCGAAAAATTGTCATTAATTTGACTCCTGCTGACTTACGTAAGGAAGGACCTTGTTTTGATTTACCCATCAGTGTGGGAATTCTTGCTGCTTCAGACCAAGTTAAACCGGAATTATTAGGGGATTATTTATTTTTAGGTGAAGTTTCCTTGGATGGAAGTCTTCGTCCCATAGCTGGTGTATTACCGATCGCTGCTTCTGCTCGGGAAATGGGAATTGTTGGTTTGGTAGTTCCCACAGATAACGCCCAAGAAGCTGCGGTTGTAGAAGGTTTAAAGGTCCACGGATTCGAAAATGTATCTCAAGTTGCTGACTTTTTGAATGAACCCCAAAAATATCAGCCAGTAGAATTGGAAGAGAAACAAGATGTAGGTCGAACGGAATTTAACAGAATAGATTTAAAAGATGTCAAAGGACAAAGCCACGCCCGAAGAGCATTAGAAATTGCAGCTGCAGGAGGGCATAATCTTATATTCGTAGGACCTCCTGGAAGTGGAAAAACTATGTTAGCACGGCGTTTACCGGGAATATTACCAGCCTTAGATTTTGCTGAAGCCTTGGAAGTAACTCGCATTCACTCCGTCGCTGGTTTGCTCAAAAATCGCGGGACTTTGGTGCGCGATCGCCCTTTTCGCAGTCCCCACCATTCGGCTTCTGGACCTTCCTTAGTTGGTGGTGGTAGTTATCCCCGTCCGGGTGAAATATCAATAGCACATCAAGGTGTACTTTTCCTCGATGAGTTAACAGAATTTAAACGAGATGTTTTAGAGTTTCTGCGTCAGCCCTTGGAAGATGGTTTCGTAACAATCACCCGTACTCGCCAATCTGTAATGTTTCCAGCCCAGTTTACATTGGTAGCTAGTACTAATCCCTGTCCTTGTGGTTATTATGGGGATACCATCCAAGAGTGTAGCTGTTCCCCCAACAAAAGAGAACAATATTGGGCAAAACTTTCTGGACCTCTGATGGATAGAATAGATTTGCAGGTAGCAGTAAACCGTTTAAAACCAGAAGAAATTACCCAGCAACCTAAGGGAGAGTCCTCAAAAACTGTCAGAGAAAGGGTACAAAAAGCTAGAGTAATTGCCGTACAAAGATTTGCAGACGAGACATCCGTACGTTGTAATTCTCACATGCAAAGTCGTCATCTGAGCAAGTGGTGTCAACTAGATGACAGTGCTCGTAATTTACTAGAAGCTGCAATCCGCAAATTAGGCTTATCTGCCAGAGCAAGCGATAGAATTTTAAAAGTAGCACGAACTATTGCAGATTTAGCCGGAGATGAAAATTTGCAACCAAATCATGTCGCCGAAGCAATTCAGTACAGAACTATAGATCGGATGCAGTAAACCAGATCCAGATCTAGTTTGAAGTTTTATCTGGTTTTAAATCTTGAATTTATATCCAAGAATAAAATATAAATTTACCTACTATACAGATTTGATTTGGTTATTTTACTGCATTTTTACTGCAATTCTTTCTTATTAAGGCATATTTTCTCTTTTAGCTGTCTGCTGCTTTAAGATTTTTGACATTTGCTGTGTTTACCTATGTATCAAACATTTACAATGACTACAGCCTAAATAACTAAATTAGAGTTGTATTTTTTTCTCAGATGCCTAAAATTGTACAACTGAATATGTTAGGTGCTTCTTCTAGGAGTATCCATGAAAAATGAAGTTTCAATTCAAACAGAAAGTACAGCAAGATTTAAATCCTTATGACCCAAATTTAGCAGACGCTAAAGCTTCTGGTTTAGGGACATTCGGTGGAGTATACACGCCCTCAGTTTTAACAATTTTGGGTGTGATTATGTACCTGCGATTTGGTTGGGTCGTGGGAAACGTTGGCTTGTTGGGAAGTTTTATAATTGTTACTCTTGCTACACTAATTACTTTTTTGACTGCTTTATCAGTATGCGCGATCGCAACAGATCGAGTCGTAAAAGTAGGTGGTGCTTACTACATGATTAGTAGGTGTTTGGGAATTGAAGTAGGAGGAGCAGTAGGAATTTCCCTTTATTTTGCCCAAGCACTTTCAATTCCGCTCTATACCCTTGGTTTTGCTGAAAGTGTGGTGCAAATCTTCAAAAGTCTCAATCAAACCTATGTTGCATTGGTAATAACAATTTTGGTTGCGATTTTGGCTTTGACTTCTGCATCCCTAGCAGTTAAAGCGCAATACATCATTATGGGAGCTATTGCTCTATCTCTGCTTTCTCTAGTTTTTGGGGGTTCCATACCAGATATTAGTCCCCAAGCATGGGATATACCTACTGATGGAGAATCATTCTGGAGAGTTTTTGCAGTATTCTTCCCCGCAGTCACTGGGATTATGTCAGGGGTGAGCATGTCAGGGGATTTACGTAATCCCAGCCGTTCTATTCCCATTGGTACTTTAGCTGCTGTGGCTACGGGATACATTGTTTACATGCTTCTACCGCTAATTTTAGCGATGCGTGTTGATACCGGAACTCTGGTAAATGAACCCTTAGTGATGAAAATGATATCCCTATGGAGTCCGGCTATTTTATTTGGAGTGTGGGGGGCGACCTTATCAAGTGCTTTGGGTAGTATTCTGGCGGCTCCTCGAGTTCTTCAAGCTTTAGCAAGGGATAGGATTTTACCGCGTTGGCTGTCTTTTTTTGGTAAAGGTAGTGGTGAAAATGACGAACCGCGCATTGCAACCTGTGTCACTCTGAGCGTTGCAATTGCTGCCGTGTGTGTTGGCGACTTAAATGCGATCGCCCCAGTACTGACAATGTTTTTCCTCACTACTTACCTAGTTTTAAATATTTCCGCCAGTATTGAAGGTTTTTTGCGCAGTCCTTCCTTTAGACCTAGTTTTAAAGTCCATTGGATTTGGTCTTTATTGGGGGGAATTGGTTGTTTGTGGGTGATGTTATTAATTAACCCAATTGCCACAATGGTTGCGGCTTTTATTGTGGTGGCAATATACTTTTGGTTACAGCAACGGGAATTAAATACAACTTGGGGAGATGTGCGCCGAGGAATCTGGATGGCGCTATTGCGTACTGGGATTTTTCAGCTTGATAGTGTAGAGGATACCAAAAACTGGCGGCCAAATATTTTAGTATTTTCCGGCTCTCCTAGTAAACGTTGGTCGTTAATTCAATTAGCTAATATATTTACCCACAAGCGAGGATTTATTACCGTATCCAGTGTCTTACCCAGCGCTTCAAAAGATTTTGGACGGCAAAAAGATTTAGAAAATACAATTCGCGAACACCTGAAAAAACAAGACGTACAAGCACTTGTCCGCGTAGTTACCGCAGCCGATCCATTCGAGGGAATGGTACAACTTGTGGAAATTTATGGTTTGGGTCCCCTTGTACCTAACACCGTATTATTAGGAGATAGTGAAGATAACAATAGGCGCGATCGCTACTGCAATACAATTGTGCAACTACATCAAGCCAAACGTAGCGTCATGGTGTTACGGGAAAATCCCGAGCAAGGATTTGGAAGATATCGTTGTATAGATGTATGGTGGGGAGGAATGTACGCCAATGGTAGTTTAATGCTCCTCCTAGCCCACTTGTTACGCTCTACCAGCGAATGGCGAGATGCCCAAATACGCCTTAAGTTATTGGTCAGCAAGGAAGGTGCGGCACAGAACGCTTCAGCAAACTTAAATGCTATGCTCAATCGGCTACGGATAGAAGCAATACCAGAAGTGATAGTTGCTGCAAATCGTTCTTTTGAGACAGTTTTACACGAATCATCCAACAGTGCAGATGTAATTTTTCTCGGTATGGCAACTCCTAGTAAGAGGGATTTTAGGGAGTATTACGAAAAAATGCACGCGCGTACAGCAGATCTACCAACAATTATTTACGTCATGGCTGCACCTGATTTTGCTTTTAATGAGGTGTAGAAATTCAAAAGTCATTAGCGGATCCGCAAGGTAGCGGCTCCGCAGGTAGCGCAGCTATAGCTATAGCGTGTCCGTAAGGACATAAGTCAAAAGTCAAAAGTCAAACTATTAAAAGATAATTCGCTCGAACCTCGCAGAGCGAATTTTTTCCATTGGAAACTTTGTCTTTTGATTCTTAAATTTTTAAATTCTGACTTCTGTCTCCTTTAGACGTAGCATGCTACGTCTCTACTTCTGACTTATGACTCCTGACTCCTGACTTCCAATCACCTACCAGTGATACATAACAATCTGAAACCGTTCTAGTACAACATAGGATTAGTTTTTGCCTGATAATCTAAGCATTCTATTGCTTCTTCTGTATTAGCAATGGAAGGATGAATCGTACACTTTAGTCTGTAATCATCTGTAAAGTAACTACAACCCGAACAAGGAACTTGATGCATTTTTTTAGCTGTTTTGATGCTATCACGGGCTGCGCTCCAGACATTCCAAACTACAAGTATTAATAATAACCACGCACTGACGAAGCAAACAGGTACTAAGAATGGTTGGGCAACGTCAATAATTAGCTTTAACACGGCGAGTTTTAAGAAATTTTCCCAACTGTTAATTATCGGCGAGGAAGCGTACGTTATTTATTACAAATTATTAAGATTTATAGTGAAAATATCACCTCACCAAATATCTCCTCGGCAATCCGGAACCATAAAACCCGCAGAAAATGTTTCCAATTGAAAATCCTGGAATCGCTAATATAAAAAGTACAGATAGTTCTAAATCTAATGGTAAGAATAGTTTTTTCTGAGAATTCTTGAGCATCTATAAGGCAAGTAACATTATTGTGTATGATTCTTGACTTTTTCCTAAAAAACCGTAACAATAGATACAGAAAATAAATCGTTCATCTCTATTTTAGAGACGGAAGTAGGAAAAAATTCCGAAGGAACGCGCCTCATCATGACGATGAATTATTTTAGAGGCGAAAATTATGAAACTTAAATATCGTGGCGTCACTTACGAATACAACCCACAAACAGTTGAAACAACTGAAGGCGAAGTTGGAGGTAAATATCGCGGACTGGACTGGCGATTTCGTAATTTAAAAAAACCTCCGGTACTACAACCTTCTGTTAACTTGACTTATCGTGGTGTTGCTTACAATAACCACCCAATAGCAAGCGAAGAAGCAGCAGCAACAAAGGTTAACGAGAAAGCTCGTCAACTGATGATGAATAAAGAAAAAGCAGCAGATAATCGAGCGGTTTCCATGCTGTATCGTTTAGCTCAAGAATCGGGCTTAGTTTAAGATATTTGGTTAATTGGTAATTGGTAACACTTTTCGAATACCAATAATAGGCAATGTTAATAACAAACAATGGGTAATTAGTTTTTTATTACCCATTACTCATTCCAAATTACCAATTACCGGTTACTAATTATCCATTATCTAAACTTTAAATTCCCGCATGACCAATAGCTAGACCTGCTACCAGCATTCCTATAACCAAGAATGGCTGAGCGCTCGCTTGGTATTTAACGTCATTTTCCAATGGATTACGGAGAAAGTACATATCCTGGAAAGTTATTTGCGGAATAATTAATAGTAGTAATATTGCTGCATACAAATTCTCATGCAGATATATTAGATAGCCAGCGATCGCAGCCTGGAAAACGTCAATCATAATTACACAAATCCAAGCTGCAGTGTTAACACCAAACATTACCGGTAATGACTTTAACCCAAACTTTTTATCCCCTTCAACGCTTTTGAAGTCATTAACAATGGCAATACCCAAACCAGCTAAGCTATATACGACAGTAAAGACAGCGACCTTCCAGTTAAGTTCGCCAAATAAAGCGTGACCGGTACACCAAGGAAAAGCAATATAACTAGCTCCTAAAGCATAACCTCCCCACCAGCCATTTTGTTTTAGTTTCAATGGTGGAGCAGAATAAATATAGGCAATAAATGTACCCAGGAAAGCAATAGTAGTAATGGTGGGGAACTCATTCCCAGCCCATTTGTCTAAGCCAAATGCTAAAGCAAGTCCAGCTAGCAAAAGAACCCAAATTTGAATAACTACTTGTGGTAAAGGTATTGCTCCCGAGGGAATTGGTCTGTAAGGCTCATTAATTGCATCAATTTCGCGATCGTAATACTCATTTAGGGTTTGGGTATACCCTGCAAGTAATGGACCTGCTAGCAACATACAAGCAGCTGACATTAAGACATTTTCTAATGTCCAAGTATATTTTCCAGAAGAAGCCGCACCACAAACAACACCCCAAATCAAGGGTATCCAGGTAATAGGCTTCATTAATTGCAGGCGAATTTTCCAAATCGAGGTTCCACCAGCAGCTGCACCCTTCATTCCTAGCAACTGTCTAGCTTTGGAACCGCTATTTGCATTTGTTTTCACTTCTTCAGGATTTGCAGACTGATTTGCTGAAGAAGATGATGAGTCGGGGTTTGGGGTAATGGGTGTTGATTCTGACATAATAAATATAATGTTGCTAACCGTTACTAACTAGACTATTAGCTGTTAGCCGTTAGCAATTTCTCTAAAAAGAAATTATCAAATAATTATTCTGAAATTTGGCTCCGGTAACGGCTTTACCATTCAAGGGAGGTGGGAGGAAAATATTTCGTCGCTGGTCTCCTGCTTCAATGGTTACCTCAGGACCAGATTGGGTTAATTTAACCTGTTTTTTATCAAATCCAGGTAAAAATAAGCGTACTTTGGCAGCACTTATATCAATTTCTATTGGTTTGGGTGCAAGGCTTGCTTGTTCGACAAAGTTCGGTAGAGTATCCATCACCGGTTCCCATTTGCCTTCTTTAAGTTCTGGTACTACGGTAACTGTTAGGGGTGCAAATTCTTCAGACAAACTAACATTACCACCATCAGATATTGCGATCGCACCACCAACAGTCAAACCAACTTGTTGTGCACTTCCCCAAAGGTAACGACTAGAAGCAACTTCCAGAGGATCGTCAGTAGTGACTAAAAACGCCGTTACTTGCTTGGGGTCTGCAATTGCAGCTTTACCTTTTTCCAAGAAGTTATTAACCTTATTGGTCGGTTGGGCAAAATTATCTGTTGTCCAGTTAACGTTGAATAAAGTGCTAACTAGTGGCTGAATTAAAGGTGATGAATCTGAAATCGTTTTACCCAACTCGGAATTAACAAATAATTGGCGAAAACGTCGCACATACCAACTCATAGATTCTGGCATTCCTAACATTCTTAAACTGTAGGAATCACCAGTACCGTTATAAATAATTACATCATAGTTGCCACTTTCAAAATATTCCCGAAGCGCATTGAGTGCTAGAGCGCTGTCCATCCCAGGTAAAACAGCCAGCTCTTGACCATAAACATCTTTAAGTATGGGTGTCTTGAGGTATTCAGCTTCAATTTTTTTAACGTCTTCCCAACTGCGTTCCAGCAATACAGAAGCTTGAAACTGTACAACCTGTAAATTAGGTGCTATCTCCATTGGATCTGGAGCGACAGGTAAACCCAATAGTAAAGGCAAAACAGGTTCTGCTTGTGCAGCAAGTAATACGCGCTTACCTTGACTCGCCATCAACTTGGCTGCGGCGATCGCAATTTTGGTTCGATGGGTACCGAGACTACCCAGAAATGTCAGTATCAGAGGCATTATTTGAATCCTAAATTCATCGCCGATTGTTTCAATTCCAAGTTAGCACTCTTACTCGGTTGTGGGGGTAAGATGAGGTTTTAAGACCTCAAAATATGCTTGTGGTAACAGGTGACAGGTAGTAGAGAATAGGGAAGAAATTATCGGATTTGGGAGGAATTATATGTTTCCTCCCTGAAGATACGCATTGCATCTCATCCTTACAGTTTTTTCTTCCTGACAATAAATAACTGAACCTCAAAACTTAGGTATCAGAAGAAATAAATATTATTTCACAACTTCTGCAAACCCTAAAATTTCCGTAAATTTCGTTCAGTTTATATGTATGTAGCTAGATAGTTTAGCTATTTCCTCGTTCTTGAGAGCTGTAATGCCAAAGAATCGCAGTTAAATACTGGACGTAAATTACTAGACGATTTTTAGCTCATCTTCAAAAAACCAGGTGGCAAAATTATCATCAAACAGTACTACCAAACCGACACCACTGCCATCAGTCATTTTATAGCTTTGGATGATACCTACTTGCCCTAATCTCTCAGCAATAGATTTCGATACCCGATCGCGTAAACGACATACTTTTACTTTTTGTCCGATTTCCATGCCAAATGTTAACTCAACTAAACCTATTAAACCAAGACTCAGTTTAGCTGAATAAGGGGACAGATTACAGGGTAAAAGAGAAAGCTGAAATATTTAAGGAAGCAATTCTTCAAAATTTCGCCCAATAACCTTGAATTAGAAGATGCTGTTGGCGAATAGAAAGGGGGTTTGACCCATCATTCCTAAACTATATTAATTTCCTCGATTTAAGTACTTTGAAATAGATTCATAAACTTTAGCCCATATTTATTTTATGGAATATAAACAACGCAAAATTAAGACTTTGAGGGTGAGGGGCTAAACCCTACGCAAATTAACCAACAGCATCTTAAGAATACAAAGTATAGAACTTAAGTTTCTAATTGACACAAGACGTAATTTTATAATTTCTTTGCTTTTCTTCAAGTTTGAGGCTTTAATTTGACTTTAGCTTAATTTGTGATATTAGTGAGGGTATAGATTTATTATTTTGAACCAATGGCACACCAATTCCTCCCAGGAACAAATGTCATCAGTTTGTATCTGAGAAGCATCAAAAGCTTGTGCAGACTTTAAAGCATTTTCAATACTCCTCACATCATTCGGGTGATAGTAAAAAATATGACTTCTAGAAGAATATAAAAATACCGGAGCAATTATTGGTAACTGACAGTAAGTATATTGAATAACCTTGAGGCTATCACTCAAAGACTCTACACCAGGATGATAAGAACGTGTTTGAAGAGCAATATCTGCATGTTTGAGATAAGGTATTGTTTTTTCAAAAGGTAATTCTCCGTAGGCCTTAATGTTATTTCTTTGTGGTAGGTTAGGGATTGGACCGATAATGTGAAATTGCCAATCAGGGAAAATTTTGCTGGCTTGTTCTAGAAAGTCATAGTCAAAATAAGAGTTGCCAACAAAAATTAGATTTGGGTTGCCTGATGGTGGATAAGGAGTTAAATGCTTTTGGTCAAAAATATCTTTACGGATGCCATGCAGGTGCAACTTGAGTTTGGGTAGTCCTTCAAAAATATTGTAAATTTTCTGACTGGGAGTGCTGATTAAATCAAATTCAGAGGCTATTCGCTCTTCTGTTTCTAAAACAACATTATGATTACGTAAGAAGCGTAAATCATCGGAAACTCTGTAAATATAGCAAGCATTAGAATTGAGGCGTTTGAATTTTTTAAATAGAAGCAAAGCAGGCGTACTTTCAAAAACAAATAAATCAGCTTGCTTAATCATTGGTTCTACTTCTCCCAGTAGAAGTTCACCATAAGTACTGAATAATGGTTGACTGAGATTATTAAGAAAATCCAATCGTAGATTTCCTGGATGCCAAGGAGTAAACCAAACATAACTCCAAATTCTATCATCTACCTGGAGTAATTTATTAGCTTCTTGAAGTACGGGATATGCTAGACGGTAATCTCTACGAATAACAGACATCCAACTCAGAGCAGCAGTCATAAATACAACTTGCCATCCTTGCTGCCAAAAAGCATCAGCTAACCAATGAAAACCCGCCTTACGTTTAGATTTCCAATAATGACCTGTAACTAAAATTACGCGCTTCATTTTTTTTGTATCTATTTACAGTTTGCCGAAAAAAACTGAAAGGCATGACATATAAAGCTTTTAACAGTAGTCCCAAAAATATAGTACTAAGTGATAAATACTAATTTTATCTATTTGGATATTTAATTTTTTTGTATTTTGGACACTCGTATAAATAATTTCCTAAATTTTGAATGGCAAAAGCTAAGTAATAAAGCAGAGCAAGAAAAATTTTTGGGAAGTTATTTCTTCGAACCTCCTTTGTTTTTGTCAGTTAAAGTCTATATTTTAAAATTAGCAACTAAGTAATTATAAATATGCTATAATCTGCCTGAATTTTAACGGTATATGAAAAAAGTCATTTTAAGTTTTTGCCAAGGTCTGATTTGTTATTATTAATTTTCAATCTATTGACAATAAGCCTGTGAAAAAAAGCAACACTTTTTCGTAGTTTGATAACTTACGATACGAAATTACTATATTCTCCAACCCCCAGCAAACTAATTGTTTTTTAAGGATATCGAAAATAATTTTAATTTTATACTTTATGGAATGTGTAAAACTGTTTTCTAAATTTTCCTATTTTTTTTGACGAAAAGTTTTGTCGTAATATCCAAGCATTATCCCCTATTTAGAGAAATTTTGATTTCTTGAATCGATATAATCGACTAAGTTAAAGATTATAAAATTCTACACAAAATAAACAATTTGTATTACTGTAGACAAAGATTTTTCATAGCTAGAAATTCATCATAATAATATTGCAAAATGAATGTCAATTAACACTCAGCGTCAAAAACACAGAAAACTTTTAAGTTTCTTTATGCTTAATGTCAGGTGCTAAATGATTGAAGAACCCCAAGGGTTAATAGAAGAACCCCAAGCATTGATGAACTTGCGACAAAAAGTAATAGCACATACTGCTATTGTTGGTGTCGTTGGTCTAGGATATGTAGGCTTACCCTTTGCAGTTGAAAAAGCCAAAGTGGGTTATAAAGTTCTGGGGATTGAGCAAAATCCTCTCAGGACTGAGCAAGTGAACATGGGTGAAAGTTATATTGCAGACGTCACAGAAAAAGATTTAAAATCTGCAGTTAGCACAGGAAAATTACAAGCTATTAATAACTTTGAACGAATACATGAGATAGATGTAATCGTAATCTGTGTTCCTACACCTTTGACAAAAAATCTAACCCCGAACTTGAGCTATATCGAAAATGTGACTAATGCAGTAGCCAATGGGTTAAGACCAGGACAGTTAGTAACATTAGAATCCACTACTTATCCAGGAACCACTGATGAGATCATGCGACCTATATTAGAGCAAATAAGTGGTTTAAAGCAAGGACAAGATTTCTTTCTCGCACATTCACCAGAACGAGTAGATCCAGGTAACAAGCGTTATACGACAAAAAATACTAATAAAGTTGTTGGAGCATCTGACCCCAATTCTCTTGCGATTGCTAAGTTATTTTACGAGCAGACAATTGAAAAGGTGGTACCAGTTAATAGCGCCAAAGCTGCTGAATTAGTTAAGGTTTTTGAAAATACTTTCCGAGCAGTCAACATTGCACTGGTAAATGAATTGGCACTATTGTGCGATCGCATGGATTTAAATGTCTGGGAAGTACTAGACGCAGCCAATACTAAACCATTTGGTATCATGCCTTTTTATCCCGGACCTGGAGTCGGTGGACATTGTATTCCTTTAGACCCCCACTATTTGGAGTGGAAAGCGAAAGAATTTAACTTTGAAACCCATTTTATTGCTTTGGCGGGGGAAATTAATCGCCGAATGCCTGAATTTGTCAGAGAAAAAACCTGGCGAGCTTTAAATAATTTAGGTGTAGCCCCAGCTAATGCTAAAGTATTGATGATTGGTGTTGCTTATAAAAAAGATTTGGGAGATTGGCGAGAATCTCCAGCAATTCATGTAATCAATAATTTATTAAAAGATGGCATAGATATTTCTTACCACGATCCCTATGTGCCATCAATTAATATCGCCGGTAAGACTTTTGAGTCGATTTCTTTAATTTCAGAAATAATATCAACTTTTGACTTAGTCATAATTACTACTGACCATACTCGAGTTGATTACATCAGTATTGTGGAACAAGCTAAAGCTGTTTTAGATACACGTGGTATAACTAGACATTTGAACTGTGCTAGTGAAAAGGTGACTTTATTGTGAGCCAAGTTATTGTAGTTGGTGCTGGTAATTGGGGTAAAAACCTCGTTCGTAATTTTCATGCTTTGGGTGCTTTGGCTGGCGTTGCAGAGGCTAATCCTGAGTTAAAAAACAAAGTTGAGATTGATTATCCTGGATTAGTCACTTATTCAGATTATGAACATGTTCTGGAAACAGATATTCCTGCAATTGTTTTAGCAACTCCTGCACCTACCCATTATAAGTTTGCACTCGCAGCTTTGGAAGCAGGTAAAGATGTGTTTGTAGAAAAACCCATAACACTAAAAACAGAAGAAGCCAAAGTATTAGCGGAATATGCTGACAAACACTCACGTATTTTGATGGTTGGGCATTTACTACTTTATCAACCTGCGACCGCTTGGATGCGAGATTATTTAGCTAGTGGTAAAGCCGGGAAGGTGCTTCATGTTGCTACCCAGAGAGCAAAACTTGGTAGAGTGCGTCGGGAAGAGAATGTTTGGTGGTCTTTTGCACCTCATGATGTTTCTGTAGTATTAGACTTACTGGGAAATCCTGCAATCGAAAAAGTGAAAGCCAGTGGTCAGGCGATATTACAGCCAAACATTGAAGATAATACACACGTAGACTTATCTTTTGTGGGCGGTCAAACAGCTCATCTTTATTGTTCGTGGTTGTGGCCATTATTACAACGCAGTACTACTGTTATTACTGAGCAACAGATGTTAGTTTACGATGAAGTTGCTCAAAAAGTAACGGTGTATAACAAGGGAGTTGATGAGAATCTCAAGAACCGAGATCGAGGAAGTCAAGTAATAGATGTGGCTGCATCAGAACCTTTAAAAATTGAGTGTTCCCATTTCTTAGAATGTTTGCAGAATCGTGAAAAACCCCGTTCAGATGGATGGAATGGAGTTGCTGTGGTAGATATTTTAGAAAAAGCACAGGAGGCAATGAATGGGTGATTATTTTGTGCATGAGTCAGCTTATGTGGATGAAGGAGCCCAAATCGGTGCAGGAACGAAGATTTGGCATTTTTGCCATATTATGGGTAAGGCAAAGATTGGGCAAAAATGTTCCTTTGGTCAAAATGTCTTGGTTGCGAATAATGTCATTATTGGGGACGGTTGCAAAATTCAGAATAATGTTTCCCTTTATGAAGGGTTAATTCTGGAAGACTACGTATTTTGCGGTCCTAGTATGGTTTTTACCAATATAAAAACTCCTCGTTGCGAGTTTCCTCGCAATACCAGCGATCATTATCTCAAAACATTGGTTAAGCGGGGGGCCAGTATTGGAGCTAATGCAACTATTGTTTGTGGTGTCACCTTACATGAAAATGCATTTGTTGCTGCAGGGGCTGTAGTAACAAAAGATGTACCTGCTTTTGCAATGGTAGCAGGGGTTCCAGCCAGAATTATTGGCTGGATGAGTTCTTATGGTGATGTCTTAGAGTTTGACTTTGACGGTTACGCGATAGATTCAACTGGGACAAAATATCAGCAAATCTCATCAATGGAAGTACAAAAAGTAGTATAGATAAGTTGCTTTTGTACCAGTTTGCCTCTAAATTTTCCAGCAGGCGATGCAAGTTAATTTCTTCCTAACATCTCGCTCGACAAAACCAAGAGGAAGAAACCAGATTTGTCCACTTTTGACAGGGTGCATCTCTGGTATATGAAAACATTAGGGTTAATTAATTAGAGTAATTTCTTTGGCTGCTAGGTTAAAAATTAATGAGTACAAATAAAATTCCTGTTTTAGACCTCAAACCCCAATATCAAGCCCTGAAGAATGAAATTCAGGCGGCGATTAACGCTGTTCTGGAATCGAGTCAATTTATTATGGGTCCAGAAGTCAAGCGGTTTGAAGAAGAGGTGGCGGCTTATTTGGGAGTCAAGCATGCCATCGGTGTGAATTCTGGAACTGATGCTTTAGTAATTGGTTTAAAAGCTTTAGGTATTGGGGAAGGGGATGAGGTAATTACTACCCCTTTTAGTTTTTTTGCTACAGCAGAATCAATTAGTAATGTAGGGGGAAAGCCAGTTTTTGTTGATATTAACCCCCATACATACAATATTGATCCAAAAGCAATTAAAGAGCAAATTACTTCCCGAACTAAGGCAATTATGCCAGTTCATCTCTATGGTAATCCCGCTGCTATGGGTCAAATTATGGATATTGCCCAAATTCATGGTTTAAAAATCATTGAAGACTGTGCTCAATCTTTTGGTGCAAAATATCATGGGAGTTGTTCCTTTTGTCAGGAGTCTTGTCAAGAGAGTACTCGGGCAAAGATTAGTGATAAATTGACAGGAACCATTGGTAATGTAGGGGCATTTTCGTTTTTCCCTTCCAAGAATTTGGGTGCTTATGGGGATGGTGGTTTAATTGCTACCGATGATGACAAAATTGCAGAATCAGCAAGAATGTTACGGGTGCATGGAGCAAAGAAAAAGTATCGTAACGAGATTTTGGGTTACAATTCTCGTTTAGATAGTTTGCAAGCTGCTATTTTGCGAGTAAAGCTTAAGTATATTGATGAGTGGAATCAGGGTAGATGCAGGGTTGCTAAGACTTACAATGATTTATTGGCAGATGTTGATGGTATTATCACGCCAGAGTTAGCTGATGGTCATGTTTTCCATCAATACACTATTCGAGTTTTGGATGGTAGGCGGGATTCTGTAAAACAATATTTAGCAGAGCAGGGTATTGGTAGTATGATTTACTATCCAGTTCCCCAAGATAAATTACCAGTTTATCAAGGACAATATTCTGCTAATGCGGTGAGTGATATGCTGGCGACAGAGGTGCTGAGTTTGCCAATTTGGCCGGAATTAAAAGAAGCGGATATTAAACAGATTGCAGGTAAAATCAAGGAAATTTTAACCTGTGTAAATTTAGGGTAATTTCATTTGAGGTGAAACAACTAGAAAATGATTCATAACAAAACACCTGTTATACGCAGCTTGAAAAGATTTTTTAATTCTTTTATTCAGCTTTACTGTCAGGTGATATTACCACCTTTTGCGACCCTATTACGGCATCGCTTAATGCTGTATCAAACGACCATTAACGAAATAAAAACCCGTTATGCAGGTTCTGTTTTGGGGTTGCTGTGGCTAGTTGTTTACCCCTTACTATTTTTGGGAACTTATGCTGTCGTTTATTTATATATATTTAAAATTCGTTTTCCAGATTTAAGTTCGAATGAATATGTAGCACTAATATTCTGTGGGTTAATCCCTTTTTTAGGGTTTTCCGAGGCTTTGAGTGCAGGGGTTCCTTGTGTCGTCTCTAGTTCCAATCTGATTAAAAACACTTTATTCCCGATAGAACTAGTTCCTGTCAAAGCTGTATTCGTGGGTCAGGCTACCCAATTTGTGGGAATGATATTGCTACTAATAGCATTAACATTGATTGGTAAACTGTCTATACTCTCTCCGATATTTTTATTAGTTTGGGCTTGTCAAATTTTATTTTCTATTGGTCTGGTTTGGATTCTTTCCAGCTTAAATGTATATATCCGGGATATTCAAAATATTATTGCCATTGTAATTTTAATATTAATGATGCTGAGTCCTATTGCTTATACAGAAGCAATGGTTCCAGAATCTATGCGACCTTTTTTAGCTATGAATCCACTCTACTACATGATTATTTCTTATCAATCAGTATTAATGTTAAACCAATTTCCTTTCAGAACATTTGTGCCTCTAATTGTTATGTCATTTGGCATCTATATAATTGGTTTTTGGTTCTTTACACGCATGAAAAAAATATTTAGCGATAATATTTAACCTGAGTTCGGGATAAGCTGAAAGTCTCATTACACGGTTGTTTTATTCTGGTAAATGTTAACGTGTTTGCGTTGTTTGAGTCAGTAAACGTTAAATAAATCTCCTTAATCCGAACTGACATTATTTAAAAATATTAAGTAACCTGACAGACAATGTGTCTAAATAACATTTATAAAAAGAAAAGACTATTATTGATGTTTATCATCATCTTTGTTTTATCCACTATTATTTTCTTTTTCAAAGCATCTTATATCAAATTAATAAATTATTATATACCTTGGTATGAAGCTGGAATCAGTAGAGAAGAATTTATTAAACATAAAATCATTCCTGCCTTGGGTCAAGCACCAGTCTTAAAAGAAACAGTAACTCCCCTTAAAAAAAAACTTGGAGATATTCATACCTATTATTATGTTAATCCTCTACAGGAAAAAGTACCAGTCATTATTTTAAATAATAATCAAAATATAAGTACACAGAAAGTAGTAATAGCTATTCATGAAACTAATAAGATAGGTGGCGAAGAACCTTGTGGCAAAAATATTAAAGATGAAATGGCTTATGGAAGAGCTCTATCCGAAAAAGGTTATATTGTTGTTTGTCCAACACTATCGTTTACAGGTAGGCGTCAGCCCATCAATTATTGGGATACAAAACAATTTTATGAAAATTATCCAAATTGGTCTGCCTTAGGAAAAGATATTATGGAAATTTCCTGGCTTCTTGATTCAATGGCAATATCAGGCTTTGATGTTTCTAACGTTGCAGTTATTGGTCACTCTCAAGGAGCAATATATGGACTTTTTGCTGCTGCTTTAGATTTGAGAATCAAGACTGTAATTGCTAATGCCGGTTTTGTTAGTTTTAAGTACGATCCAAATCCAGAAAGGTGGAGTAGAAATAAGTGGTATAAGGCACTCCCTAAGATTCCAAGCGAATTTACCTATGCCGAAGTAGTCGCAGCTATTGCTCCACGCAACGCTTTGATTTGTAATTATCTACAAGATGAGATTTTGGTAGCGACATATCCTTACGACCATATTAAAAATATGATTGAAAAGTATCCTTCAATTGACTGGTTGTTTTTCAGCGAAGGTCATAGTTTTCCAATTGAGGTAAGAGAATTTGCATTTTCATGGCTATCTCAAACATTTATTAGTCATACAAAAAATAATCATCTAACCAAATAATTGATATTAAATATAATTCTCAAAATATAGAACATCTTTTACTATGTGTGGAATTGCAGGAGTTATAAGTCTGGCGCGAGAAACTATCCCAGCCTTAAATCGTCGCTTAGTGTTAATGAATGAATTACAAAGCCACCGAGGACCTGATGGAGAAGGAGTTTGGGAACATCCTGAGAAACATCTTGGTTTTGCCCATCGTCGGTTGAGCATTATTGATTTGAGTACTGGTAGTCAACCAATGAGTGATCAAGCATGTAATTGGTTGACTTATAATGGCGAAATTTATAATTATATTGAGTTAAGAGAAGAATTAGGTGTTGAAAATTTTATTACTAAGTCTGACACAGAAGTAATTCTCCATGCTTATCGTAAATGGGGAATATATTGTGTAAATCATTTTCGAGGAATGTTTGCTTTTTCCCTTTGGGATGAATCGAATCAGATATTATTCTGTGCTAGAGATAGATTTGGAGTCAAACCTTTTTATTATACTATTGTAGGTAATACCTTATATTTTGCTTCAGAAATCAAAGCACTATTACCTTTTATTCACAATATTGAAACAGATTTGGAAGGATTTAAAGATTATCTTACTTTCCAATTTTGTTTAGCTGGTAAAACTTTATTTAAAGGTATTTACGAACTATTACCAGGACATTTTTTAAAAGTAGTAAATGGTGCTATTGAAGTTAAACGTTATTGGGAAGTTTACTATGAATTAGACTTCGATCATACAGCAAAGTATTTTGAAGAAAAGATTGCAGAACTATTATCAGAATCAGTAGAATTACATCTGCGTAGTGATGT
>NZ_JASJDK010000122.1 GCF_030065675.1 Mastigocoleus sp. MO_188.B34
TTTTTGAATATAATCGAAGACAATCGACATTTTAATCAAAATGGTAGAGTACTAATTTTCCTTTCTACCATTTTTTTATACCTGTATTAATATTTTGGACGGGTCTATTTATGAGAGGGAACAGGGAAAAGGTAATAGGTAATATGTAATAGATTCCCAGTATTGACATGTAGCAGTATTTTTTGAGGTATAAGCTCACTCATTAGCACATACGATACATAGCGTTTTTATTTGATTCGCATAGTATTTTAAACCTAGAATTCAATCACCTTGGGGATGCTCCTCCCATAAACTTGTGATTTCCCGCAAACTTTGGTAGTTACCATCACCCAAAATTAAATGATCTAACAAGGGTATCCCTAGCAATAGGGCTCCACTCAATAATTGACGAGTTAATTCTATATCTTCTGGGCTAGGCTCTACATTTCCAGAAGGATGATTATGTGCAACGATCAGTTTTGTTGCTCCTTGACGAATAACCTCTCGGAATATTTCTCTGGGCGGAGCTAAAGTTTCTGTCGCCGTACCAATAGTGATAACCTGTGTTCCTAGCAAACGATTTTTAGTATCTAAGAGCAAAACAGCAAAACGTTCTTGTGTTTGCCACATCAAATCTTGGCTTAGGGTCGCTGCTGCAACTGCAGGGCTTTCAATTCGAGTTTGTTCTCCAGGACGGGAATGAAATGCTCTTTTTCCTAACTCGATCGCGGCTAAAATAGCTGTTGCTTTTGCAGGACCAATACCATTAATCTGCATCAATTCTGCAGCGCTGACTTCCCTTAGTACTGTGAGGGGGTCTCGTTGATGTTGACCCAGTTCTTGTAGAATATATTGCCCTAAACCCACTGCAGAAAGTTTACCTGCTCCTTGACCTGTTCCCAACAGAATTGCAATTAATTCAGCAGTCGCTAAAACTTTTGCGCCATGAGCTAATAAACGTTCGCGCGGACGCTCATTTTCTACCATGTCGGCAATTCTGAGACAGTAAGTCATAAATGAGATGGAAAAATTTGATGATAGATATACTGATTCTTATTTTTCCCTCTTAAAGTCTCAAAAGTTATGATTTTTTAGGAAAATATTTTATTTTAGGCATTTTTAGGACAAAAACAGCATAATAGCTGGATTTTAATGGTTTTATTAACGCTAAAAATTGGATATCGGGACTTACTGGAACAAATTTATCAATTACTGTGGTCAATGGGTGCAGAATTCACATTGAGCCATAGCTTAATAATGCAATCGCGTAAATTTTGCGTAAGTCTTAGAACATACTGTAGCTATTATGCCTAATATGGTAATTCTTATCTAGCAAGATGTCACTTATCTAAATATTTAGTACAAGAAATCAAGTAGAGAATATATTGGACATCTCCGAAAAAGAATATAAAAGCCTTGTGTAGTCAGGGGTGATATCTCATTTCTGGAGATGTCTATTATTTCAAATAATACTTTAAAAAGATTACTCCAAAAATCACTATTATTTTAAGTATTAACTAGGAGGTCATTTCGTAAATTTTGACCTAATCTAGCTATTGAAATCTTAGTTTTCATTAGATTAATTTCCATTTCTATCTGTATTTTCGTCAAGTTGTTCATTTTTCTAACTGATTTGGGACTTATTATAGATACATAAAATATCAAATAATGATATATATTAGCAATATATGTAATTATTATCTATTAAAAATATCTGCATTAATAGATTAAGATAATAAGTTTTTTTATACATAACCATGCTCAATTAATATCCATTAAATTATCTTTTGATATATTATGTTAATGTTAAATTATGTACCAACAAAAAACATAATCACAGTCTCTCATAACACTCCTTTAATAGAAGTTATCAATATCATAAATCAGCAAGCATTTCAAAACATAGATAGAGATGTAAATAATCGATTTATTGATTGTATATGTGTTGTAGAAAAATCAACATTAATAGGATTTTTTAATTATCAAGACATTATCAAATCAATAGTTTCAGAGCACAATTGGAAAAATATAGATGCTGGTAAATTAATGAATTATCCTGTTACTAATTTAACAGGTAATTATGATCCAAGATTGGCTTTTTCAATTATGCAAAAATATGGAATCGATTATTTACCAGTAATTGATGATTCTACGATTTTTTTAGGAATAGTAACTTCAGAAAATATTGCCAAACAACTTGAAGCACAAATACTATCAATCGAACAAGAGTTACAAGCTAAAAATCACAGTAAAGGTGAGAAAGATTGTGTTTTAAGATTACCAACAGCCGAAAATATTTCAAATAAAGAAATACAAGAACAAGAAATTCAATTTTTAGAGCGAACACAAGAATTAGAGCGAACACAAGAATTAGAGCGAACACAAGAATTAGAGAAAACAAATAAACTCTTACAAAGAGCAATGTGCGATCGCATCGCAACAGAAGCACAGTTGCTGCAAACTACTTCAGAATTACAAGAATTATTTCAAGCTTTCCCAGATATATATCTACGTTTACAAACCGATGGGACTATTCTTAGTTGTCATGCACGAGAATCATGTCACTCATATTTACCTCCGGAATGTTTTGTAAGTCAGAAAATACAAGAAATTTTTCCCGAGCATATAGCTTGTAAATTCAAAGAAGCTATTTGTCATATTCATAAAATTCAATCTCCTTTTACCATAGAATATTCATTATATATAGCCGGAGATTATAAAAGTTTTGAAGCTAGATTACTACCTTCTATTCAGCATCATATTATAGTGATTATCCGTGATATTACTGAACGTAAAATAGTAGAAAAAGCTTTACAAAATGCGAAAAATGAGTTAGAGATTAGGGTCGAAGAAAGAACTAAAGAATTAAAAAAAACCAATGAACTTTTATTTAGAGAAATAATTGAACGAGAACGTATTGAAGAAGAGTTAATATATAGAGTTGAATTTGAAAAATTAATCACTAATATATCTACTAATTTTATTAATCTGGCACCGAATGAAATTGATGCTGGAATTAAAAGAAGTCTAAAGTCTATCTGTAAATTTATTAATGTAGATTGCAGTAGTATATGTTTATTTGGTGAAAACAAAAATCAAATCGCTCTTGCCTATGAATGGTATTCTGAGAAGAAAATAAATTTAATGCTTCAACAAGCAGATACTGACTTAATCTTTTCTTCTTATGTAATTAACAAATTATCTAAGTTTGAAATAATTCATATTCATGATGTAAAAAACTTAATTACACTTAGAAATATAAGTATTAGTGAATTAAATATCGGGAATATTCAATCATTGATTATTCTTCCAATTATTTGTAGTGGAAATTTAATTGGGGGTTTAGTATTTGCATCTATTACTTATATGCAAAATTGGACTGAAGAAAGTCTAATTTTACTAAGAATGCTTGGAGAGATGTTAGGTAATATTATAAATCGCAAGCATGTTGAGCAAGCGCTAATAGTAAGCGAAGAAAGGTATGCGCGTGCTATTAATGCAGGGAAAGTTGGGATTTGGGAATTGAATATTCAAAACAATCAAATTTATATTGATCCAAATCTCAAAAAAATTTTGGGATATAACGAATATGAAGTATCTGATTGTTTTAATGATTGGTTAAATTTAATTCATCCCGAAGACCTGGAATTAGTAAAGTTAGAGTTAAATGCTTATTTACAAGGGACAAAATCTAAATATGAAGTTCAACACCGGATGCGTCATAAAAGTGGTGATTATTTATGGTTTTTAGCCCGTGGAAATCTTATTAAAGATGACGAGCAAAAAGCTTGTTATATTGCTGGTTCTAACACGGATATTAGTATTAATAAGCAAATTGAAGATAAACTGAAAATATCTTTGAAAGAGAAAAATATTTTATTAAAAGAAATTCACCACCGAGTCAAAAATAATTTACAAATTATTTCTAGTTTACTAAGTTTACAAGTAAGAAAAATTCAAGAGCCAGAAATATTAGATATATTTAGAGATAGCCAAAATCGAGTTCGTGCGATGGCAATGATTCATGAAAAACTATACCAGTCTACTGAATTTGCTAAAATAAAAATCTGCGATTATATTAATAATTTAACTAACAATTTAATTCTTTCTTATCGAGCTAGTGGTCTAATTAAAATAAAATTAGAAATCGAAGAAATTTACTTAAAAATAGATACATCTATTATATGCGGTTTAATTGTCAATGAATTAGTATCAAACTCAATTAAGCATGCATTTCCCAAATATAATGATAGTAATATCAAAATTATTTTTACAACTTTAGGGGATGATAAGTATTTATTAAAAATTAGTGATAATGGTATTGGGATAAACCGAGACTATTTGCATCAAGAGCGAACAATTGGATTGCAATTAGTATGGAATTTAGTTGAACAAATAGAAGGTTCAATTACTTGTGAGGTTAAATCTGGAACTTCATTTGAAATTATATTCTTTGAGCAGTCCTAGGAGGGGGAAATGAAAGAAAGTATTCTAATTGTTGAAGATGAAAGAATTATAGCCTGCGATATTAAAGACTGTCTCGAGAAATTTGGTTATGAGGTACCAGGAATTACTGCTGATGGAGAAAAAGCTATCCAAGCAGCAGAAGAACTAAATCCAGATTTAATTTTAATGGATATTATGCTGAAGGGTAAGAAAAATGGGATCGAAGCTGCTGAAGAAATTATTAACCGCTTAAATATTCCGATTATTTTTTTGACAGCATATTCTGATGAATACACCCTCAAAAAAGCCAAAAATACTCAGCCTTTTGGATATATATTAAAGCCTTTTGAAGAAACCCAGTTAATTACAACTATTGAAATAGCTATTAATAAGCATCGAACTGAAGCAATTATGCAGGAAGCTTTATTGAGAGAGAAAGAAATGCGTGAAGTAAAATCCCGTTTTGTATCGATGGTTAGTCACGAGTTTCGCAATCCTTTAAGTACTATTTTTACTTCTACTGAAATTTTAATTCATCATAGTAGTAAGTTGAATGAAAAGAAGAAAAATGAATATTTGATTCACATCCAAAATGCTGTAAAACACCTTTCACAAATATTAAATGATGTTTTAAATATTGAGACAGCAGAAGCACCAAAAGTAAATTTTAATCCACAACCATTAGACTTACATAATTTTTGTGAAGAACTAATTGCAGAATTAAAACTAGGGACTAGCAATATACATAAAATTATCTTTTCAATAAAAGATGAACGTGAGTATTCGGAGAGGTTGACTTTCGATTCAGATTCTTCGCTTCCAACCATAACAAGCAATTTACCTTGTTTGGATCGAAAACTACTACGTCATATATTGACCAATCTACTGACAAATGCAATTAAATATTCACCTCAAGGTGGAATTATACGCTTTGACTTATTCTATCTGGAGAAAGAGGTAATCTTCAGAATCCAGGATGAAGGAATAGGGATTCCTGAAGCAGACCAAGACAATTTATTTACTTCTTTCCATCGCGCTCGTAATGTGGGAAATATTCCAGGAACGGGTTTGGGTTTATCAATAGTCAAGCAATATGTGGACCTCCATGGTGGAGAAATTAATGTTGTGAGTAAGGAAGATGTGGGAAGCACATTTATTGTTAGTATTCCATCTCATAAAATCTCTGCTTGATTCTGATTAATCTGAAATCAGAAGTTAATTAATTAACAGATAAAATATAAAAAATTAGGTGCATTACACTTTGTGGTAACACACCAGATTATTTCGATTCAGCTTGATTTACAAATAATTAATTATATTTCACATCAATCTGCTATTGACTCAAAGTGACAATAACAGAAAATCTTAAGCGCTCGCAGTCTGACGTTTTTTCGGTGTTTGGTAGTAACCACTATTAATATCAGCATCACCACCAATTGGTTCGAGTTCTTTACCTGTAATCAATCTTGCACCACGATTACTAGTGAAGTAGTTCCAAACCCACTGAATCATCACTACTAATTTGTTATCAAACTCGATTAAGAAGTGAATGTGAATTAACAACCAGAACAACCAAGCAAAGAAACCTTTAAGTTTGATGAATAGTAAATCAACAACCGCAGCATTTTGCCCAATGACTGCTAAGCTTCCTCGATCTACATAGTAAAATGACTGTAATGTTTGATTCTTCAATCTTCGCTTAATTAAAGAAGCAACATATTTACCTTGCTGCATTGCAACTGGAGCGACACCAGGTAGGGGACGGTCGTTTTGATGTGCAAAATGTCCCAAGTCACCGATCGCAAAAATATTTGGATGTCCTTTGATACTTAAATCTGGTTCAACAATTACCCTACCAGCGCGATCGCATTCCACACCTGTTCTTTCAGCTAAAACCTTTCCCATTGCAGAAGCTTTAACCCCTGCAGCCCACAATACAGTTTTAGCAGTTATTTGTTCAAATTCATCACCTGTATTAGCATTACCCTGTTTAAGAGTGATAATATCATCTTCAATATTAGTAACTAATGTTTTAGTTTGTACCGTTACACCCAAGCCTTTTAAAGATGCTTCTGCTTCTGCAGATAATTCCGGTGCAAATGGCGGTAATATTCTGTCTAAACCTTCTAATAACAGAACTTGTGCTTCTGAAGTATCGAAATTGCGGAAATCATTTTTCATCGTATGGTAAGCTAATTCCGCGATCGCACCTGCTAGCTCTACACCTGTGGGACCACCACCGACAATCACAAAATTCAACCACGCACGGCGTTTTTCCGGATCGGTTTCCTTTTCCGCAGCTTCAAATGCAGTAAAAATTCGACGACGCATCTCGATTGCATCTTCTACCGTTTTTAAACCCGGTGCGGACGTTTCCCAATGGTCTTTACCGAAATAAGAATGTTTTGCACCTGTTGCGACAATCAATGTGTCGTAGGGTATTTTTTCATCACCCATTAACACCTGTTGTTCTTCGGGAACTATATCTGTTACTTCTCCCAATAAAACTTTGGTGTTTTTGCTTTTATTTAATACGGAACGCAGAGGTGAAGATATATCCGCAGGAGAAAGAGTACCTGTTGCAACTTGATATAAGAGTGGTTGAAATAGGTGGAAATTACGCTTATCTATTAAGGTGACGTCTACATTATTCTCCCTTCCCAAATTTTTAGCTGCGTATAACCCCCCAAAACCACCACCTACAACAACAACATTATGACGCTCTTGTTTCAAGCTCTCTTTGGACATCAGGTTTAATCCTTGATTTGTTATGATTTATCGTTACTATTCTTAACAAATATACATTGCTCTTGTCATGATAAATTCTGTGGATATATCAAATATAAATATGTATAAAAGTAGTTTAAATTACCAGTTATTTAGTAGTTCAGCAATTAGAAACCTAATATAGAAAATAATCTACAAATCTTATAGGCATTGCAAATTAATGTCTTATAACTAAAATAATTACATCACGTATCTTACAAATTAATTACTTAAATATGATACATAGTAATTAATCTAAAAATAATGTAAAGGTATATAAAGATTACATGAGTAAATTGAAATAGCATCCCAGGTACTTTCAAACATCAATAATTCTTTTACGTTTTTATTTAGTGTTGGTAATACTAAGTATTTTTTACTAAATACTCTGGAGGAATTATAACGTAATAAAATGCTTGTAATTGTTGCCTGAGTAAGTCTTTAATATCATGTCCGGTAAAACACTTGCGATAAGGTTCGTAGTAGCGCTTGAGCGCCAATATATTTACTATGGTGCCAAAGCGCTACTACAAACAAACATATTTTTTTATAAGTAATTAAGCGGACATGATATTACCCATTACCACAATGACACTGTCGTGTCACACTCCGCTAACGCCGTAAGGCGCGGGCTTTTACCCATTACCCATTACCAATTGAACTACGCCCCATTGTCCATTAGTTAACCAATTAGGATCGGTTTGATTCAGTTTTGCGATCACATCAGTTGGTATACCTGCAGCAACTTCAGATTTGAGGGTACGTAGCGCAACCATCGGACTGGGTAAATAACAAACTATATCTGCAACTTTAGTACTGTAATCCCAGTGTCTATCTCCTAATAAACGCCGATAGTTAGCATCTCCCTTAACTACAATTAAACCTGCTTCACCTAATTTATTTTTGAGTGGATCTGGTATTTCCCAAGCAGCTAATGGGGATGTCCAAAAGTAATCGTCAGTGAGAATAAGTTTTCCCGAAGCAAGATGTGTTTGTAAGCGTTTACCTGAAGATGCTATTTCGCTTTTGTTGGAATTAGCAAGAAAATCTATGGTGTGATGGACATCTTTAATAGTTGCGTCAGAAACAAATGTGGGATGTGGTTTCAGATGTAGTTTAACTTGGGAAACTAAACCGCTAGATAAAATAAAATCTACCAAACATAAGTCGCAAATTAGCTCAAAACCAGCATTATCTACGATGAAATCAACCTGTCCGGATTGAAGTTTGATTATCAGATTCGCTACTTGCTCAGAATCATCTACTAATATGTGAGCTTGCTGACTGTCAATATCAAACTCAGCACGATTTTCATCTCCCAGTGCTGACCATAAGCTTAAGTCAACCCGATTTCCCCATAAGTCAAAATATAAAAGTGCAATTAAAGCTTGATGATGGGATAATTCTGCAGATTTTCCAGTTTCAATGGAACTGTCTAACCATTTCTCAACTTGACCACATAAAGTTGCGATCGCATCTAAAGATGATTCTAAACCCCGTTCTTTCTGCAATGCAAATGGATCTACAGCTTTCCATTGTCCGGGGTTGAAGTAATTGGTAATGTTAAGAATCAATCGATAAAAATATGTTTCAGCAACAAACCAAGGAATGTCGATCCACTTTTGTCCTTGATAGGGTTCTAAATATTTTTCCCAGTTTGAAACATCAGTACCGGTGTCATCTTGTAAAGGTTGTACGTATCCTGAAACCAGTTCGTTGGCTAAACACTCTAATCTGTCGTTAATATCGCTAGGGAAATTATTTTCTTTAATAACTCGACGGGCGATATCCGGCATGCGTTGAGTTACAGTAAATTCAGTAAAGCTACCTTTTTCAGCCCCTATGAGGGGTGCGGGAATTGATAATTTAGGAAGTGGGGCGAAATTCACTGTATTTTAACCTTTTACAGCAATGTCGTTGTTATTTTAGCTTTTATTTTGATGGGTAATTGATAATTGGTAATGGGTAATTGGTTAGGACTTAGGCGCGGTTGACCTAGTTACGTCATTGTGAAGAGCTTAATTAACAGTATTGGGTTTACTAACACATAATCATATTTGCTTACAAATGCTCAGCCCATAAATACATGATGCTGTTCGTCCGTCAGGGCGCGTCGTTGAAATTGGTGTAAAATCTCTTTATGCTATTGGGATTCAAAACACAACGCAATTCTCATGCTGTTCTTGCTAATCTGGAAACCCGATGGCAACAAGCTCAACGTGCCAATTTTACTCAATAGCATCTAAACATTTATCTGACGACATATCCTATCAACAATTCCCAGCAATCCAGAACGTGTAGAATTTAGAAAAAAATGGTCGCCTGGTAAAATATGTAAATTAAAATCAGCACCAGTTTGTAAACTCCAAGCTGCTAATTCTTCGCGACTAGCTTCTGTATCTTCTGACCCACCAAATGCAGTAATTGGAAAGTTTAAAGGTGGTTCATCATAGTAATTATAAGTTTCAAGAACTGCAAAGTCTGCCCGTAATGTTGGGATAAACAATTCCATTAGTTCCTTGTTTGCAAGTATTTCGTCAGGAGTACCACCCAAACGACGTAATTCTTGCAAAAATTCTGGATCTGATAATTTATGGATTGGTTTTTTTGTTGCAGGAATTTGAGGTGCGCGACGAGCACAAACAAATAGGTGCTCGGGAGATATTTTGCGACGATCGCGACGCAAACTACGAGCTAGTTCAAATGCGAGCAAAGCACCCATACTATATCCCAATAAAGCAAAAGGTTGCTCGAGATAAGGAATAATCGCCTGTTTTAGCTCTTTAACTAAGGGTTCAATTCTGGTGAAAGCACTTTCCATCAGTCGTCTTTCACGTCCGGGTAATTGAATTAGGTATACCTCAATTCCAGGAAATAAATCATCAGCCCAATTGCGAAAACTTAGAGTTCCACCTCCTGCGTAGTGAAAACAAAATAATCGTACTCGCGCATGAGGATTGGGTTTGGGACAAATAACCCAAGGATTAATAGATTGGTTGCGATTGTTCACAAGTTTTACAAATATTTTTCGCGAATGTAGACTTTAGCTATAGGGTGTCGGACATGAAATACACTTTTCCCACTGATGCAGGTATATTTCAGTTTACAAGAGTGAGATACAGCGCTTAGCATGTCAATTTGGGTAAGTTGTGTAAGTACAAAAATGTAAGTACAAGAAATTTAGCAAAATTGTTAAAGTTAATATAAGCAATTACTTGCCATATGGCTTATGCTTTATGGGGTCATTGCCCAAATTAGGGAGGTGACTTGTAAAAGTAATCGTCTACAACCAACAGATAAAGGAAGTGAATTGTGAAACGCTATATTCCCAAGATATTTTTATTGGTGTCGTTCAGCAATATTCTTCTTTCTACGTGTTTAATGTCTGTTGGAATCAAAAGAGCATCTGCAATTAGCGGAAGCTCTGGGAATGGGAATAAAACCCAAATTTCCCAAACAATTATTGCGCAAACGACTCCAAGCAGCCAAGAATTGGAAGTCCAAAGACAAGAAGTAAGAAGACAAGTTGAAGCCCAAATTAACCCAATTATTATTATTTTACTGGTAACTTTGGGTTTGATATTAGCTGCTGGGGTTGCGGCTTTAATATTTTTAAGACGAGCTGTGTTGCGAGAAGTCGCAAGTATTGTGACAGAACATCTGAAAGAACTGAAAGATTTAGAAACTAGAATCGTCAGCGCAAATAAAAAAGTTGAAGAACTCGTTGGTGAAGCAGAAGACATTGCAGATGAGTTAAATGATGAAGCGCAAAGTTTAAAAAAAGATATCAACATCAAGCGAGAAAAATTATCGGAGATAGTTGCGCTGTTGTCTGAATCTAAGGAAGAAGCATTAAACCAGATTAAGACACAGATCGGTTCCTTTCAACGAGAACTGCAAACAATTGACACAGATTTTGCGACTCAAGTTACTCTATTACAGACAAATACAGAAGAACGCGGTAAATCAATTATTCAAAACCTAGAAAAATTAAGTACTGAATTTACTCCACGTTTAGGAGAACTAGAAACTGAATTACAAGAGCAGAAAGATAAGGTAGTCGAAGAATTACAAAAATCGGAAACTGATTTTACAAATCAATTAAAAGAACTTCAATCCGGAGCTGAGACACAACGGGATTTGACCTTGGTTTCCTTACAACATTTGGCTGCAGATTTGACTCCTCAAGTTGAAGAATTACAAGCACAAATCAATCAACGCAAAGATAATCTATTTGAAGAATTACAGCAGTCGGAAACAGATTTTGCAACTCGACTTAGTGAAATGCAAGCATCGGTGCAAACACAACAGGATTTGATTTTAGCAAATTTGCATAAATTAGAATCCGAATTTGCACCACAAATGGAATTATTACTGGAAAATATGCAAGGGGAAAAAGATACTACTTTGCAGCATTTCCAACAGTCTACCAATGAATTTTCAACTGCTCTTTCCCAATTAAAAGCTGATTTACAAACTGAAAAATTGGGAGTTCTCAAAAGTTTCACCGATACTGAATCAGAGTTTGTTTCTCAACTTTCCCAACTCAAAGAAAAAGCCCAAGAGGAAAGGGATAAAATTATTACTAATTTGCAAAACTTAGAAAATGAATTTGCGCCTCAACTTGCAGATTTAGAAGCTAACGCGAGGGATAAAGCCCAACAACAACAAGTATTAGCATTACAAAATTTAGAGCAACTAGCAACAGAAATTACCGCTCAATTAACAGATGCACAATCTCAAATTCAACAACAAACCAAGCAAATTCAAAATAATATTCAAACCTTAGAAACTGAGGTTGTCGCTCGCATATCTCATTCTGAGTCTGGAGTCAACGAACAAAGACAGCAAACTTTGCAACATCTGCAAAAATCGGAAAATGAAGTTAAGGGTCAAATCGCAGCGTTCTTCTCAGAAATTCAGTCCCTTAGAGATGCAACATTACAAAACTTGCAAAATTTGGAAACTGAATTTGCGAACAGTGTTTCTGGTTCTGCAGTAAATATTAAAGCCCAGAAAGATAAAACTATTCAGAGTTTGGAACGGTTGGAAACAGAGTCTAACAAGCAACTTAATAATTTATTGGGTGCAGTCCAAGCGCGTAAGAATCTAACCTTAGAAAGACTGGATAAACTAGAAACTGCTTTAGCAGAACAATTAGAACTGATAACATCAGATGCTAAGAGCGAAAAACAACAAATTCTGCGAAAATTGGCGGAAATTTCCCCCACGCAAATCGCCGAAAGTGCGGTCGCAGAATTAATGCAAAAAATTCAAACTCTGACAGAACCATTAGAAAAGTTGCAAGCAAGCAACCCGCAATTATTTTTAAATCCCAATGAATTTATTGACCAAGGTAATCAAGCTTTTGCACAACAAAACTATGAAGGAGCGATCGCAGCTTACGATCAAGCTTTAGAACTTCAACCCAATAATATAGATGGATGGGAAGCCCGGAGTATGGCAATCTGGGAATTGAAACGTTACGAAGATGCGATCGCTTCCTTCGATAAAGTATTGGAATTACAACCAGATAATTCCAATATTTGGTATCATCGCGGACTCGCACTTATGGAACTGCGGAGATATGAAGCTGCGATCGCTACCTTTGGAAAAGTAGTTAAATCTCAACCGGATAACGAAAAAGTTTGGTTTGTCTTGGGTATGAGTTTGGGAAGATTAAAGCGCTATGAAGATGCAATTAAAGCTTTCGATCGAGCATTAGCAGTTAAAGAAGATTATCATCAAGCTTGGGTTGACAGAGGAGTTTTACTCGGAAAATTACAACGTCATGAAGATGCATTTAAATCCTTTGATAAAGCCGTTCAAGTGCAAGCAGATGACGGTATTGCTTGGATGAATCGTGGTTTAGCTTCGGAAGTTTTAGAACGTTACGAAGATGCATTGGCTTCATTTGATAAAGTAATTGAACTTAATCCTTCTCCTAAAGCTTGGGATAAACGGGGTTATGTTCTAATTCAATTGGAACGAGATGAAGAAGCTTTGAGTAGTTTTGATAAAGCTTTAGAAATTGAAGAAAATTATGCCAGTGCTTACTATAACAAAGCAATTTGTTATGCTTTCCAAAATAAGGTAAGTTTAGCTGTAGATTCTCTCAAGAAAGCAATTGAAATCAATCCTAAATATCGTCAAGAAGTTACAACAGATCCAGATTTTGAAGGAATTATTAATGACCAACGTTTCAAGAATATGATGAGCGAGAAAGAAAGTTGACAGTTAACAGTCATAACGACAAGTGGAAACAATCAATAAATCTTGGTCAAGCGCTTCGCGCAATTCGTCAACGCAACAACCAGAACTTCGTATTAATTCCTTTTGACCGATTTATTTCAATACTGAAATATAAGGCAAAACTAATTGAAATAAAAGTTTGAAATAAAAGTAATTATTACAGTTTCGCCGACGTTTGCAAACTTCCTTCTGATAGCACAAGTCCTCTGAAATAAATCTGAAATAAAAAAGACTATGAAGAAATTAGCAACCCTAATATTCCTTTTACGGACTTATGCTATTAGACAGGGATTATAAATCCCTGGCAAGATAAAGCTTATACAGATTGCTTCATTTGCTTAATATTAAATCATTAAATATTTTGATAACTAAAAAGACCTTCTTCCTACAGGGGTGCGTTTCAGTTATTGCACATAGCATAGCGTTAAGTAAGAATTTTATTGAAAAAATTTAGAAATCAATAGAATTATTCAAAATAATCTAGACATTTTAAAATTACATATGAAGCTAGAGAATAGAAATCAAAAATAGGAAACATTAAATAGGGAACAGAAAATATTATCTTAGTAAAGTTTATAGGAGCCGACCCGTAACTAGCGCAGTTATAGGCACAATTTTTAAGTTTAAGTACGGGTTAAAGCAACAAAAATGTGATGATTCTCAATAAGCTAAAGTCTTATAACTTAAAAGTTTACTGACCTTGTGCTTTTGAGAAATTTCTTTCCCGTGGAGAAATCTCAAAAATGTAACAGTAGAATAATCCTGCTAAAAATGCACCCAATATAGGTGCTAACCAAAATAGCCAAACTTGCTGCATCGCCCAACCACCAACAAATACAGCAGGACCTAAGCTACGTGCAGGGTTGACGGAAGTATTAGTTAGGGGAATGCTAATTAAATGAATCAAAGTTAATCCCAAGCCAATTGCAACAGGAGCAAAACCTTGAGGTGCACGACTATCAGTAGCTCCCAAGATAATTAAGAGAAACATAAAAGTCAACACTAATTCAGCAAGAAAGCAAGCAAGTAGTGAATAAGCTCCAGGAGAATGTTCGGGACCAAAACCATTGGTTGCAAGAGGGTTAGAACCAGTTAATTCAAACCCTGATTTCCCACTAGCAATTACAAATAAAAGACCTGCAGCCAATATCCCTCCCAAAACTTGGGAAACAATATAACCAGGTAGTTCCCTTGCAGGGAAACGTTTTGCTGTTGCTAAACCGATAGAAACAGCGGGATTGAGATGACAACCAGAAATATGACCGATAGCATAAGCCATTGTCATTACAGTCAATCCAAACGCCAAAGATACACCAACTAATCCTATCCCTAAAGGATAAGAAGTACTTTCACTAATTTTGGCTGCGTCCGCAGTAAAAGCAGCTGCGAGTACTGCACTACCGCAACCACCAAATACCAGCCAAAAAGTACCAATTAATTCAGCTAAACAACGTTTTGCAAGAGGCATTTTCAGTATTTTTTTAATACAATAATCTTTAGATAAAATGATGATACTAAAAAGTATTAAATTACACTCGAAATTAATGAAAATTTACGTGATATAATTTTATGTCGCAAGTATCCTTCTGTTAACAATATTTAGTACAGACAGAAGCTATCTAGTACTTAAACACTTGATACTAGTTATCCTAAAATAATGTTTTAAAAGTTATATTAGTTACTTAAAATATTTAATCTTCCCTAAATACACTTAAAAAATATATCTGAATAACAATGTTCAGTAATAATTGATACTTTAAACATATCTTAAGAGTGTGCAGAAAGGTGCTTTAGACATCATATATAGCGCTACGCGCAAGTAAAAAGTAAAAAGTAAAAAGCCTAATACTTATGGCTTTTAGGGTTAATACATGTCCTAACGTAACTTCGTAGTGCTATAAAGAAAGTATTAATCTCAGATTGTGAGTGAAAGATCCTGTGGTT
Organism: Mastigocoleus sp. MO_188.B34; assembly: GCF_030065675.1. Taxonomy (GTDB): domain Bacteria; phylum Cyanobacteriota; class Cyanobacteriia; order Cyanobacteriales; family Nostocaceae; genus Mastigocoleus. The sequence goes on from NZ_JASJDK010000122.1 coordinate 15,388, forward strand.
CGCTATACTAGTAACCTTTTCGTTAGCTTATTTTTTATGTGCAACCATATAACGAAAAATATATTCGACTAACTCTATATAATTACGAGCATCCGTAGTTGATTTTCCCCAAACTGTGATACCATGATTCCGAATTAGTAAAGCTGGTATTTGTGGAAATGTTTTACTAAAGCGCTCTTCTATTTCTGCTGCAATTTGCGGTACTTGGAGATGATTGGTAAATACTGGTATTTCACAATTAGGATTTTCTTCCCATACTCCCAATCCTTTTAACATTTCCAGAGGTGGTAGTGATAGATTATCTGAATTAGTAAATCCAGAAACTAAATTTGCTTCCACGGAATGAACGTGATAGCAAGCGATCGCATCGGGGAATGAATTATAAATACTTTGGTGAATGGAAGTTTCCGCTGAAGGTTTCAAGTTATTAGTAGATTCTTCTCGTTCTATTCTTCCATCCGGATACATACGAATAAAATCGCCTAATTGTAATTCACCTTTAGATCTACCACTAGCTGTAATCCAAAAGCTACCATCAGGTATCCGACAGGAAAGGTTACCCGCAGTACCAACCATCCAACCTTGTTGATAAAAGTGACTTGCTGCTGCGATTAACTCTGGACGAGGATCGATAAAACTTGTATTGGTCATAGAAAAATATTCAATGGTTTTCCACTAGTCCCACCCCAACTAAAATCGTCGCGTTAGTTGGGGTAGTTGAATCTAATTCCACAATTTTTTTAGATAATCGCGGATTTCAAAAAAGTCATTCCAGGGAATATAACTTTTTTCCTGTTCGTCTAGATATGTAGCAAGACGATCCCGTGCAAAAACCATTGGTGTCTGTAGCGCCATATTGAGATCGGTTAAGGAATCACCAATTGCTATTTTCTCATCACATGGGTACCGATCCATCACCTGTACTTTTGCAACTAATTCTGTTCCCCCTTCAAATTCCGAAAACACCTGCAAATATTCGCTTGTGGTATTCACGTCGATAGCATGAATTCCTTGAACTCGATTGACCAATTCACCCATAACCGTTTCTACCATTCCTTGAATTCCTCCAGAAACTACAACCAATGGGACAGATTCAGCTTCGAGAAAATCTAAGAATGCTTCAAAACCCGGACGTATTTTTTGATTTCGGCTAAAATCTAGGATTTCGGCATAGCATGAAGATGGAATAGATTCGAGAATTTGTCGTACTCCTTCCCGCAAAGTTAATTTTCTGGCGTACATTTGGGGTATTAGTTCTCCAGAAACTTTAGGAGAAAACTTTTTCAGTATTGCGACAAATGTTTCTTCAACAGTAATTGTCCCATCAAAATCGCAAAAAATTATTCGATCCACTTTTGTTCAGTTAATGCGCTAACGCGCACGCCTCGCTAACAGGTATCAATGATATGTTCGCTATATAATGGTTAACTGTTCACTGTCAATTGATTCCGACTAAAGCGAATTTCAGTACCTGTATATTCTGGAACCCAACCTTCTGTATTGCTGAAATAGCGTATTGCTTTGATCCGACGGTTTGGTGTCAAATAAAACCAATGTTCGGTTCCTGCTGGAACATTAATATATTCTTCTGGTTGGATAGTTAACTCAACCTGGCTTCCATCTGGACGCACAAACCCAAAAATCCCTTCCCCATCAATGATATAACGAACCTCATTGTCTGCATGGGTATGTATTCGCTCAAATTTAGATAACAAATTATCTAAATTGGGTATACCTGGATGTAAAGCAATTAAATCTCGAGATTGATAACCTTCAGTTTGTTTGAGTTGTTCAAAATAATTATCTAACCCTTGGAGTACAACTTCCTTTTCATCTTCAGTAAGACTATCTTTTGCGAGTAACTCTCGTAAATGTGGTTCGTCTCCTACACTCCAATAATTAAGTGTCACACTCAGAGATGCTAACTCATTAGTTATTACCTGCAAATCTGTATAGGAGGTTCCATCTTCTAGTTTAAGAATTGCCATCAATTACCTCGGTTTCTGAAAAAATTTTAATTTTGAAGAACTATATATTATATGAGTTTCCTGTCAATAGCTATATTTTACTATCTATATAAACTGTTATTCACGAAACTTTTTAGATGATTACGATTAAATTGTAGATTTGAATCTTAAATTTTAGATTTAGAATTTTAAATGATTTTGTCAATAGTAGTAGTCGCAACAAAACTACATAGATTTAAAGCTTATTTTAGAATCGTAGATAAATAATCTAGGAATCGTATTTGATTTTTGAATATATCTTTTGTAGAGAAATTCTAATAGTGCTGTTAGTTATTTCTATTAATGCTTTTGGGGATTTTTTGCCTCGAAACTTTTCTTTTACAGATTTTATGTTCGTGAATTATTTACGATTACTATCACTTTGATAAGTATTTGTTTGGTAACTATTAATTTGATAACTATTAATTTGATAAGTTAACCTCAATGTTTAATCAATTATTATGTATTAATCGTCCGATTAATCAGTGGCTAGCTATCAAATCGATGATGGCAAAATTACTCATGACCCCAAGCTTAGTAATTTTATTCATATCAGCTTTAATCTTATTACCCTGGCTCATTCCTAGGCTGCGACTAAAACGTGTACTGAGTACTTTTGGAACAATTATATTAGTAATTTATCTCAGTGCAACTTTACCTTTCACTGTTGCGATCGCCAATCAAGGATTAGTCTCATTTATCCCACCCGATCCAGGTAATAAAGTTGATGCAATCGTAATTTTAGGTAGGGGAGAAAAATTACGTCACTCTCGAGTTAAAGTTGCAGCTAGACTTTGGGAAATGGGACGCGCTCCTTTAATTTTTGCTAGCGGGGTTGGAGACGGGAAAGAAATAGTCAAACAACTCAAAGAAGAAGGAATTCCCGATAAAGCTTTAGCAGAAGAACATTGTTCTCGAACTACTAAAGAAAACGCTTTATTCACCGCATCAATATTACAAAATCAGGGAATTAAACAAATTCTGTTAGTTACAGATCCTCCCCATATGCTGCGCTCCATACTTACTTTCAAAAGTGCTGGGTTTGAAGTAATTCCACATTCTAGTCCTGTTCCATCAGCACTAGTCCAAAGTCGAAAAGCAATGCTGGTATTTTATGAATATATGGGGTTAGTAAGTTATGGTTTGCACGGTCATTTTTTGCGATCAGATGTAAACCAACAGGACAATCAACAATTTGCTTCGATTAAATCAAAAGATAATTAAAAATTGTTAAAATTACAAAACATTATTTTTTAGGCATCAATGATACATGTCTATTGCTAGAGTAAATACTTAAGCAACTATTTTACATACAGTTAAAACCCGTTTTCTTTGGAAATTTGGGTTTTTTCTGTAATTATATGAACACTATAAAATTAATTATCTGTCAATTGAATTTAACTAAAAATCATCTAACTACACGTATTGATAGACATATAAATAATTTCCAGTTAAGAATGAAAAATTTAGCAAAAAAATGCTAATAAAAATTATGAACAAATAAAAAATTATCTCGACAGTTTTAAAGCAGGGAAAATCATGGAAGATCTATCACAACAGCCAGAAACAGCTGATACAGGAGCACAAGAGGATACTTCAATCGTTGAAGCTTCTGGGAACTCTGATTTGGTGACCCAGTCTGTAGATTCAAGCTCTGAGCAAAAGTCTGACAGCAAACGGCAGTTTATTGCCAAAAACCTTGTAGATTTTTTGGGAGAAATACCTACTCGTATTGGTGAAACTTACAAAAAATTTCAGACTCCCATCGTTATTATTGTTTTAATCGTCACAGTTGCGATATTAGTCAAAATCTTAATTGCCGTATTCTCGGCTTTAAATGAGATACCTTTAGTAGAACCAATTTTGGAATTGATTGGTGGTTGCTATGTGGTGTGGTTTGCTTTTCGTTATTTACTCAAAGGTTCCACTCGGGAAGAGTTGAGATTACAAATTAACGCACTTGTAGAACAATTTTTGAACAAAAAGACTAAAAGCTCTTAAATTAACTTTCAAAGGATGTTCTCAAAGTATCCTTTCTGATTTTAAGTTAAGAGATGAATCACAAACCCCCAATTACCCCATTTTGGGGGTTAATTAAGGATAAAGCAGGTTTCGCTCCTGACTCCTGTCTCCTGCTATATTTTCTCAGAATTTAAAGTTATAGAATTTAATTTCCTAGAATTTGGTCGCGTTTGAGGTAAAACTTTTTGGTAGGATGGTCACTTATGTAGTACAAAAGGACTATGTAAGTAATGTCTAACTTAATTTTATTTTGGCATCGTCGAGATCTGCGTCTTGCTGATAATACGGGACTTGCAAAGGCGATCACTAAAAGTTCTAAAGTTGTCGGTTTGTTTTGTCTGGATCCAAATATTCTTAAAGCAGATGATGTTGCTCCTGTAAGAATAACTTATATGATTGGCTGCTTGCGATCGCTACAAGAAAAATACACTCAAGCAGGAAGTCAGTTACTAATACTTTATGGAAACCCTACAGAGTCAATACCCAGGTTAGCATCAGCATTAAACGCTCGTGCTGTGTTGTGGAATTGGGATGTGGAACCCTATTCCCAAGAACGAGATATTACAGTAATCAATGCTCTCAAAGAAAAAGGTATTGAATACCCCGAAAATAAAAATTGGGATCAAGTCTTGCACGCACCGGAAGATATTCGTAGTGGTTCCGGTGGAGTTTACACAGTTTACACGCCTTTTTGGAAAAATTGGATAAAAAAACCAAAAGCATCTCCACAAGAAATAGAAAATTTGGCGTCTTTGGAAAATTTGACAGAAGCTGAACAGGAAATTGCTCAACAAAATGGAACTGTACAATTACCGTCAGCCAAGGATTTAGGGTATGAATGGGAAGGAGAACTAATTATTACTCCAGGGGAAATCGCAGCCCAAGAACTTTTGGAAGAGTTTTGTTACAGTGCGATTAACGAATATCAAGAACAACGAAATTTTCCTGCGGTTCCAGGAACATCATTACTAAGTCCAGCCCTAAAATTTGGTGTAATTAGTATTCGCACAATTTGGAAAGCAACATTAGAAGCTTTGGAAAATAGTCGAAGCGATGAAACAAAAGCTAATATTGAAACTTGGCAAAAAGAAATTGCTTGGCGGGAGTTTTATCAACATGCGATGTACAATTTCCCTGAATTAGCTTCAGGTGCTTATCGCAAGACCTTCAAGAATTTTCCTTGGGAGAGCAATGAAAAATATTTTCAAGCTTGGTGTGAGGGAAAAACTGGCTATCCAATTGTCGATGCAGCAATGCGTCAGTTGAATGAAACGGGATGGATGCATAACCGTTGTCGGATGATTGTGGCGAGTTTTTTGACTAAAGATTTGCTACTCAATCCCCAATGGGGAGAAAAATATTTTATGCAACGATTAATTGATGGGGATTTATCTGCTAATAATGGTGGTTGGCAGTGGAGTGCTTCCAGTGGGATGGATCCAAAGCCAGTGCGGATTTTTAATCCGGCTTCCCAAGCTCAAAAATTCGATCCGGAAGGTGAATATATTCGCCAATGGGTTCCCGAGTTAAGATCTTTCGACACGAGATGTTTGCTAACCGGTAATATTACACCTTTGGAGCGTCAGGCTGTTGGTTATCCCGAACCAATTGTCGATCATAAAGTCCAGCAACGTTTGTTTAAGGAATTATACAAACAGCAAAAAGAATTAATAGCTTGATCTAGTAGGATAAAATCAGGTTTACAAATTGGCTGTAAACCCAAGTTTTTTGCATAAACTCTGTTCCCTGTTATCTATTCCCTGTTCCCTCTTGTAAGTGTTCGGCTTACCGCCTTCTAAGTGCAGCAATCTTAAAGGAAATTGATATTAGTTACAGGCATTGAGTAAACCAATATTGAGAATTATTATGCTCATACTAATGATTTAAACTTCATGATTTAATCATTTCATAGAGAGCCAGGAAGTCGAAATATGCCAGCACGACATATAATACCGAAGAAGAAAAGTTGGTTGATGCTTTCGATCGCAGTTAGTATTGTCATTCTTTTGCCTTTTCCCTTCTTCAAAATTGTCCGTGCTGATGATGACAATCCAAGTTTATCTCGCCACAATCGCTTTTATTCAATCCTAACGACCAAGAAATTCTGTAGTAGTCTGTCAATTTTGAGTTGAGGGATACAAAAACACGATAATCTATAAACACCCAAATCAATCTGGTGTGTGTGATGCCCAAGAAAAAATACATTGTCTCCC
>NZ_JASJDK010000123.1 GCF_030065675.1 Mastigocoleus sp. MO_188.B34
GAATATATAAATATTTAAATCTGAAGTCTAAATCTAGAATATTTTAAAAATAATTCAAATAAAAATAATTCAAAAGCCTGGTAAAAAACCTTAAGTAAGCTAACCATAGGATTACTCATAACTTACGAACCTGTGCTCAATGGGCAGTCATACCAAAAGATTTTGTTGTGCACCCTATTCTACTTAAAACAAAGTCATAGCATTTGTTTAAAACAAACGTGGTGACACTCTACTTAATATGTTCGCTGCTAAGGTGAGCAATTGATTGTTTAATCCAATCTTCTACGTAAGCATCATCATCTAATCCGATTTCCTCGCTGACGTAGTGCAAAGCATGACCGACTTCATTGGGAGTGTAACCCAGGGCTAACAATGTCATTTGTACTTCTTCCAGAATTCCTGGTGCAGGTCCACCGGTAGCAACGAAGAAGCCAGCAGATTTGCGCCATTCAATCAATTTACTCTTTAGTTCCAAACAAATCCGTTCTGCGGTTTTTTTGCCGATTCCTGGAGTTTGGATTAATAACTGCACATTAGCACTGACGATCGCTTGAACTAACTCTGGTAATTCCAAAGTATCTAACATTGCGATCGCTAATGCTGCACCGATTCCACTCACACTTTGCAAATATCGAAATAAATCCCTTTCTGCTGGGGAGCTAAAACCATAGAGAAATGGAACCTCATCCCGAATTTGAAAATGGGTGAAAACCTGCACAGTTCCGCCCGATTCTGGCAATTGCTTTGCCACTCGTCCCGGAATTTGCAAATCATAACCCAAACCATTTACTTCCAGAGTTAAGAGGTAGCGATTGGCGCTACTGTTCTGGATGCCAGCCACAATACCTTTAAGATAGCTAATCATTCCAAGAAACCAAAATGTTTCAAACCTTCTAAAATACCACCTGCACACTTATTCTTCGCTAAATAGCGATATTCAGCAGGATTTTCATTGTGCCACCCGAGTAACTCCTCACGAGCGTTACCAACAATAATTCCCCGTTCGTTACCGACGGCAAATAAAGCTATGTCATTCCCCGAGTCGCCACAGGCTACAGTCCTTTCAGCCCCAAATTGCCATCTTTGGCGCAAAAACTGCATTGCCTGACCTTTATCGCTGTGATGAGGAACAATGTCAAGGTCAATACCACTACTATAAATTAACTTTATATCTAAATTGGCATCTTGTAATGCTGATTCTAATTGCGGTAGCACTTTTGTCGCTGCCGCTTGTTCGATATGGAAACTTAATTTAAAGGCACCTTGTTCCGATTGTTGTTGCATAATTAACTCAGGGAAGTCAGTGGTTATTGATGATACCAGATCTCTATCCCATCCTGGTGAAAGTTTTTCTGACCAAGCTGGATCTGGTTGGTTTTTACCATCTAGATACATTTCTGTACCGACAGCAACAACTAATGCATCTGGATCTAAGAGGTTTTTTTCTTCTTGAAGTTCCTGGTAAAGAATTCGCGATCGCCCCGTAGCATAAACAATCTTAGTTCCGTGTTCTTGGCGATGTCGACTTAATTCCTGATTTAGTTCTACTAAAGCATTGTCGTCACCGACTAAAGTGTTATCCAAGTCGCTTACAAACATAAATTTCGCCACGTTGTTCAACCTCTTGTCTCTGCTGTTGTATAAAAAAGTTGATGTCTTGTATATTTATTATCCTTCTTTCTTTGTTAGTTATTTAACTAATTTGTGAGACATTGTGACTTTTTTTGAAATATTGTATTACTTCATAGGAGCGGTTTTTAGCTTGATGCAATAGTTGCGATCGATTTGAATGTATTGCTGTTAATGAGAAGAACCAGAGACGCGACATAATGACCTCGAAATTCTTTACCTAATACCTAAGGTACGTTTCTCTGAGAGGATCATAGCTTTTTGGATTAAGGAAATATTTGCACATTGATTTAATTAATGTCTTATACAATACAGGATAACTGCTAAAATTGAGTAATACGTGCAAATGATTGCAGACATCCCTGTTTGTAATGGGTTTAATTGACAAAATATTTTCTTATCTCTCAAGTTAAAACATAATTAGGCAAGCAAAAAACCTGATAAGGTATATTCAAAAGTACGATGTACTAACAAAAAAAGTTGTAAAGAAGTGGATTATCTGGAATTTCTAGCTAAGGTAATCTGACCATGAATTTAAACCGTGAAACAATTAAAGAACTATTTTCCATACTCGAACCCTTAATGGGTAATGAGAAAGAGCGTAATAATTTATTACAGCAAGCATTTGGTACCAATGCACCTATATTGCGACACATTGACTGTAGCGGTTCTGTGGCAACTTTTATACCTGAAATGTTGCATAAACTAACATCTCACAGCGAGGTCGCACCAGGAAAACAAGCACTATGGGTTTTATTAGAAACAGTTCGTGAAAATGTAGGTGATGATATAAAAGAACGTATTGATAAATTAAGAGCTTTTATTAATTCGCCAGCAAAACCAATAGTAGATACAAGTATTATTAATGACAAAGAAGTAGAGCAGATAGTAGAGATAGAGAATTTAGAAAGCTCTGTCCTGAATCCTGAATTAGTAAAATTAATTAATTTAGCATTAACAACTGGTAATGAAAGTGATAAGAGTGGTCAGCTTTCAGAGAAACAAAAAGAAGAATTTGATTATCTAAAAGAGCAAATAAAATCACTTCGATTAATAGAAAAACAGCTAACGGATATAGAAAATAATGCTCGTCACTTGGTTTATGAAATGATGCAATTTCTTGAGTCGGAATTAGCACAAATTCGTTCATTAGCTGAGGATACTGAAAAAGGATTAGAAAATAAGATCAAAATCCAAAATTATGAAAGTCTAATTAAAGATGTTAGAAAATTTACTACTCAGTTAGATCATGGCAAAGAAGCTGCTAGCTGGTTAAATCAAAATCTCACTCAACTGGCTTACATGGCAAGAAAAGGTGCATTAGATAGATGTCCAGATATTAAAAATCAAGTTAATCAAAAGCAAATGGATGATTTCCGCTTAACTGTTGAATTATACCTGGAATGTATAAGTCATTGTTGTTCTTGGGGTAGATACAATAGTCTAGATTTCCCAGAGATTCCTTTGGTCTTAGACATTTCCGTATATGAAATAGCATTTAATCTTGTGAAGGAACAAATACCCACTCATTTATCTAATGCAGCTATTGAGCAACTTCAAGACTATACTGACTATTTAATTAAAAGATTACCGTTCTATTGTTGCTCCTGAATGTTGTTCATCTCTATTATCATTTTGTGCTTTAACTTTAGTTTTTTGTCAGCATCATTTGCTAGATCTTCATATTCTTTTATTTGTTTCAAAGCGTTATCAAAAGCTATATCAATATTCTCTTCCTGCTCCATTAATTTTTGGAATTTCTTCTTCAACTCATCAAAAGCAGGCATGCTACATTACCTCCGTAATTACCTGTAAATAATGCATTCAACTATTTGATGACACAGCAGGAAAAAAGAAAATCATATGAAAAAAAATAATTAAATTTGACGAAAACAAAAATTGCGTTATACACCCATAACCCTGTCTATTTCTAAAATTATGTTCTTTAACCGGTATTGTGTAGAATTAAGCGGAACGCTAAAAACCAAACGTAAAAACCTTTTTTCACCCTGTGGCACAATGTTGCAAAAAGATATGATGAAGATTTTTGACCACTAAAGTGGCGACGCTTTAGCTTTGAAATTTGAGCGAACATATTTTTAGGGTGCTTGAAGCTTGTGATTTTCACTCTGTATGAATTTTAGGCTTTATGCCAATATTTAAATTGTCTTTCTAAAAGAGCTGCAGCCAAAGCAAACAGCGTAGATCGGAATAATAAATACTCCTAAATAAGTTAATATTATCAGTGTAAAATTTATCTCTACATTCTGCGTATTCTGCTAAAATTTAGCAGTACTTTTGCATGGGAGTAGTAAACTTGACCGTCCAACTATCGCAACCTGACTTCCAAAAACTCACCCGTATTGTTCAGAACTTACCCGATTTTGCTAACGTGCGTGATCGCCGTCGTCTAATTATTGGAGTATTTGAAGGTGTACCTCAATCTGATGTTATCTTGGCGCGGTTAGATTTGGAGGGTGCACCTATGGGTGTTGCTGTGGAAGTAGTGCGGTTTTTATGCCAATTTGGACGAGTTGCTTATGATAAAGAAGCTCTTGCTGTCTTCCTCAACTATATTCAGTCTTTTACTGGGGATGAGGATACGGATTTTATAATAGAACTATTTCAAAATTATCCCCTTGACGTTCCAGCTAGTGCTAATCGTGGAATTAAAAATTGGAAGGGAATCGATAGTACGGCTGATATTAAAGAAAAGATTATTGGGGAAAATACGTTACGCGATATCTACATTTTAAATCTAGCTCTGGAAGCATCAAAAGCGGTGGTTCGTATCCGTACTCCCAACAGTTTGGGTACGGGGTTTATGGTTACACCTGATTTACTGATGACAAATAATCACGTTATCCAAAGTCAAGAAGTTGCAGAAAAAAGTGACTTTAGCTTCAATTATCAGCTGGATACCAATGGAAAAGAATGTTCAACACAAATAATAGGGGCTTTGCCAAATGGTATATTTTACACTAATGAAGAATTCGATTTTACAATAGTAAATCTGAAAAACGTACCCGACTTTGGTAACCCATTAATTTTCAGAAATAAATTAATGCGGCGAGATGACCGCGTAGCAATTATTCAGCATCCTGGCGGACATTTAAAGAAAATCTCGCTCCAAAATAATTTTGTTGGTTACGCTGACAGGGAAGTATTGCAATACACTACAAGTACAGAGCCGGGTTCATCAGGTTCGCCTGTTTTTGATGATGATTTTCAAGTCGTTGGTATTCATCATAGTGGTGGGATCCTTCCGGAACCAGGTACGCAGAAAAGGTATTTACGTAATGCTGGGACGAGTGCGATCGCGCTCTTAAATGACCTGAAAAATAATGTGCCGAAAATTTATACTCGCTTAGTTAAATAGTTAGCCAATGACAATAAGTAACAATACCATAAATAAATTATTACCTTTACTTAGACCCCTGATGGAAAATGAAAGCCAGCGTCGGGGGTATTTAATCAGGGCGTTGGGAACAAATAATCCATTACTACATCGCTTAGTTTTACATACACCAACGAATGTTTTTATTCCTAATTTGGTAAATGAATTAGTTTCTTTTGGGGAAATTTCTTCAGGAAAACCTGCACTTTGTGTATTGTTGGAGGTGATTTACGAGGATGTAGGAGAAGATGTACAGCACGTTTTATACGAACAATTACAATGTATCAAAAATGAACTCAACAAAAATAAAAATGTAGTAGCTCTTACAAGTATCAGTAAAGAACAAGTAAGTTGTGATGAACAGTCTCCTTTTGGTGAAAAAAATACAAATTTAACCAAAACTAAAAATAATACTCATATAAATGAATATGTTGAATACTTGGTTTTAGAAGAACTACTAAAAATAGGAGAATGGCAGCAAGCGGATCAAGAGACTAAGATAATTTTGCTCAAATTATTCGGCAAACAAAGAGATAATGGTTTGGGAGTAAAAGAAATAAGAGCCTTACCATGTGAAGTAATATGTACTATTGATAAACTTTGGAAAAAATACAGTCATGAGAAATTTGGCTTGAGTGTACAAAAACAAATATGGCAAGATTTAAAATTAAATGACTCAAAAAATCAATCTATACTATTTAAATTAAAAAAAATTTTTGGAAAAGCTGACCAACAAGTTTACAACGATAAAGATAAAGATAAAGATAAATGGTATTGTTTCGCTGAAAAAGTCGGCTGGTACCAAGAAAATAATTGGATTTCCTATCAAAATCTGTCTTTTGAATTAAATCATGTAAAAGGTAATCTTCCATATTGTCGCGGCTGGTGGAAAGGTATGCGATATCAATATGAAGCTAAACGCTTTTCCGAACTAATGTTGAAGGTCGAAAAATGTTCCATTAGTATGATGATCGCAATTGTGATTATGTTGAATTTTATTGAGATAGTTTAGAGAATAGCAGTAAATAATGGTGTGATCCACAGGTTATTACCTCTGCTCAGATCCTTAATGGAAGATAAAAAAGAACTTCGGGGCTATTTGAGCAGGGTACTAATTAATGCACCCGTTCTCAATCAGCTTAGATTGGGGTCATCACAGAAAAATTGTCAAGACATCACAGAGCGGTACGATATTTAATTACTAAAGCACGTAATACTTATCGTCAAACTGTAGAACACAACCAATGGGTTTATTAGCAGAAATTTCTCACTCAAAATGGGTAATTAATGATAATTGGTATCGCAGTTTGTTGTTCAATCGGTATTTTTTAGAATATCGTTATGTTAACAAGGAATACGAAATTCAACGTTGGTCTGATGTTCATCCTTTAATTAGATAAATACCAGAATTTAAACAAGCGGTGGCTAAAATGCAGTTGTGAAATCGCAATTGAACCTGAAAGATATAAAGTAAAATCAAAATTTACGCCATCAACCCAACATCAACCAAGCGTGAAAACAGATACGATCTTCTACTGCCTATTCCAAAGCTTTCCCAGCATCTTCTTTGAACTGAACTTATCAATCAACCACCCGAAACCGCCAAAAACTACCAATTTTCCTCCGTAGAAGTCAAGCAACTCGCTTTCCGAATTGATGGTGTATTTCTCCCCAAAAATCAGGCTACATCATTGAACGGACGTGTAGGTATTTGATTATAAACTTCTGTATTCTCTTCAAGAGCTTGGCGTATATCGTATTGCGTTTGTAAATTCAACCAAAACTGAGCGCTATTACCAAAATAGCGAGAAAAATGCAAAGCTGTATCTGCTGTAATACTGCGTTTACCAGATAAAATTTCACTAATCCATGTCTGAGCTACACCTATATCTTTGCTCAATCGATAAGGGGTGATATTTAATGGTAAAAATTCTAGTTGTAAAATTTCTCCAGGATGTATGTTTGGTAAACGGTTGTCGTTCATCGTTATTGACCTGCGTTAGTGATAATCTACTATTTCAAATTCCTCAATAATATTCCCCAATCAAACCTCAAAGATATAAAGTAATATCTAAACTTACGCCAGCAACTCAGTTTCATTCATCAGCGTGAAAACAGATACGATATTTTACCGTTTATTCCAAAGCTTCCCCAGCATCTTCTTTGAACTCATCGATCAACCACCCGAAACCGCTAACAACTACCAATTTTCTTCCGTAGAAGTCAAGCAACTCGCTTTCCGAATTGATGGTGTATTTCTCCCCAAAAGCGATCCATCATCCCCCATCTACTTTGCAGAAGTCCAATTCCAACCCGATAAAAAATTCTACTCTCGCCTGTTTACTGAAATATTTCTTTACCTTGATAAAACAGAACTTACCAATAATTGGCGTGGAGTAGTAGTTTACCCAAGTCGTAGCATTGATGTGGGAGAAACAGAAAGATATTTAGAACTACTCACATCCGGACGAGTAACGCGGGTATATTTAGACGAATTAGATTCAGCAGCAGAGCAGTCCATTGGTCTTGGGACTGTTAAATTAGTAGTAGAGCCAGAATCAAGTGCAGTCACAAAAGCTAGGGAGTTAATTAAACTCGCCGGAAAAGAAATAACATCGAAAATTACCCAAAGGGAATTTATCGAACTAATAGAAACGATTATTGTTTATAAATTTCCCCAGAAAAGTCGGGAGGAGATTGAGAAAATGTTTGGATTTAGCGAGTTAAAGCAAACTAAAGTTTATCAAGAAGCTAAACAAGAAGGTAAAGCAGAAGGTAAAACACAAGGAAAACTAGAAGGGAAACTCGAAGCAGTTCCTTTTATGTTAAATTTAGGTGCTACTGTAGAACAAATAGCTGAAGCCTTAGACTTGGATGCCGAGTTGGTTAGATTAGTAGCTCTAAAAGCTAATACTAAACCACAATAAAATTATTCATAAAAACAACTAAGTCATAAAAACAACCGAGAAAACCTCGATCAGCTGACCTTAGCTTTGCTTCCTAAGATCTACAGTTAAGTACTTAGACAAAATTAATTGTATATTTGTCATTGCGTATGACTAACTTCACGCTTTGCTAACAGCTTTGCTGCCTGCTAGTGGAGCGTAGCGTAACGCAGCAATCGCAGGGCTTTGAGATTGCTGAGGACGCCCTCCGCGTTCAGCTTTGCTGCGGTCTAACACTATCGTTCGCAATGACATAAATATTTTTGTCCACCTACTTACCAAATTTTCTTCATCTCTAATATCTCCTATCCCGCCAATAGTTCAAAACTTCAGTTAATTCCAATTGATTCACAGCATGAAACTACGCTGTGAATTGTAACATTTTGACTTTTTACTTTTTACTTTTTACTTGCGCATAGCACTAGGCTTGCGTAATTTTTAGTTATGGGCAACAAATTAAAAGTTATTCTGTGCAAGGTAATTTTTGTCAATCTGCCCAAATATAGACTTAAATTAAAACCGCATCGCCAACAGCGAAATTAACTATCTTGCAAATTTTCAATTAATAAATCTACTTGCTGCTGACGTTCTCGTAGAAAAGTTTCGCATTCACACAAAGATTTTGCAGCCACAGCAAACTGCTCGAATACTTCTTCCAACTCCAAATTACCCGCCTCAATACTAGCAATTATTGCCTCTACCTCAGCAACTTTCGCTTCATAATTCCACTCAGAATCCAATTTTTCAGCCGATTTCATGATCATTACAGTCTTTATCCCTTAATGCCCTAGTATTTTTTATTTCCGTAACTCGTACCTGAATTTCTCCATCATTCAACTCTACCAATAACCGATCCCCCTCAGTCAAGTCAGCAGCACAACGAGCAATAATTCCGTTTTCTTGTCTTACTACAGCATAACCACGCTTTAGCACTGCTTTGGGGTCAAGAGTTACTAACTTTTGTCTTAACATCTCTACATATGCAAAAGATTGTTGCAACTGTGAGGTTGTTCCTTGCAATAATCTCTGACGCTTCCAGCTTAAAGCTTGTAACTCCTGTTCGGTTTGCCGTTCTAAGCCCAAACGTCGCAAACGATTTTCGATTAATTGCAGTCTATCTGCTTCATCTGTGTAATAAGTACCCACCACTTCAAATACAGTAGTAACTCGTTCTTGATGTTGACTGTAAAGTTCTGCGATCGCAGGTACAACTAATTCTGCTGCTGCTGTAGGGGTATGGACTTTTCGATCTGCGACCAAATCTACCAATGATTCATCTCTTTGATGACCGATACCCGTAATTACCGGTATTGGACATTCAGCAACTGCTCTAACTACTCGTTCATCATTAAAACAAGCTAACTCTTCTACAGCCCCTCCACCACGGGATAAAATCAATACTTCTGCCCGTTTGTCCTGTTCTACTCTCTTAATTGCTTTGACAATTGAACTTGGCGCTTGTTCACCTTGGACTGTTGCCGGAGAAAACAGTACGTGTAAACCCGGGTATCTTTGTCTTAAAGTTTTTTGAATATCGCCCCAAGCTGCTGCGGTTGGTGAAGTGACAACAGCGATCGCTTGGGGATGGGTAGGAAGAGATTTTTTTCTCTCAATATCAAATAACCCTTCAGCCTCCAAACGTTTTCGTAGTTGCTGGTAACGTAACGCTTGCAAACCAACACCAGCAGGCAAAGTTTGCCATACATTAAGTTGATATTCTCCCCTTGCTGGATATAACCGCAAACTACCCAAAATAATTAACTGTTCCCCAACTTTTGGTAACTGGGCGAGTTTTCCTAGCTGACTCCTCCAAATTACGCATTTAATAGCTGTGCCACCATCAGGATCTTGGAAAGTGAAAAATAATCCGACCTTATGATTATTGGCGCTAGAAACTTCTCCTTTCACCCAAATTTGGCGTAAATGCTTGTCTTCTTCCACAAGCAAACGAATATAGTCAGTTAATCCAGTTACTGAAAGTGCTGTATCAGCAATGAGGTCGACAGCAGAATTAGAAAGCTCAAAAGACATGATTTTGGTGGGAACCGACGCGAGTCTAGATGTATTATTTTTTATGTTTGCTTATATAACGATAAAGACCCTTAATGTAGCACCAATTAAATTAGATGTCATCAATTTAGGGTCATAAGTCAATTTCCTATCAGGTCTATTAAAATATAGTTTCAATCCTTTTTTAAATATTTTTTAGTTTTCCTTCGAATGTGCTAAACATGCCTTATAGTTACTGCATAATCATTATGTAACTTTGTCAACCAACTGAGCGAAAAAGAAGATTCTTTTACATGTAAGCTGAGTAAATATACATAGTAATCTCAAGTTTCATCACTTGTATTATTTCGGTATCGCACATTCACACAGAACAGAAAATATCAATACAGGGAATATCAAGAGCAATTATTGCAAATAAAATCTGAGGGATTCTTTCTTACCACTTGTTAACTTTAAAATCCCAATAATGAAGTTCGATAGTTCTCATGTCTATTGTCATTAATTTTATAGTCAACTTAAATTATCAATCTTTCAATCTTTAGCGCTACTATTCCTACCAAGGCTACTATTACCTACCAAATAAGCTGTAAATTAGGATGTCCTCACACTTTCACAGCAAGTCAATCAAAAATAAACAGATCCATTCTCGCATTTTTCACGTAAAGTAGTATTTATGTTCTAGTTAACATCTTAGATCGAAATTTAAAATTAGGCACGATTAATCTTACAGATCAACGTCCTTCGTGCTTGGAAAATTTGGAATTAAATTATTATCTTAGAGGCAATAATGGCTGTTAACACCACTGATAATGCAGGAAAGGAAAAAGCCCTCAATATGGTACTGAGCCAGATTGAGCGTACCTTTGGAAAAGGCACAATTATGCGCCTGGGGGATGCTTCCCGAATGAAGGTAGAAACCATTTGTACTGGTGCGCTCACTTTGGACTTAGCTTTGGGAGGTGGTTTACCCAAAGGAAGAGTAATTGAAATTTATGGTCCAGAAAGTTCGGCAAAAACAACAGTAGCGCTGCACGCGATCGCCGAAGTACAAAAAGCAGGTGGTATTGCAGCTTTTGTCGATGCAGAGCATGCTCTCGATCCTACCTATGCATCTGCGCTGGGTGTTGATATCGAAAATTTACTAGTATCTCAGCCCGATACAGGGGAAGCAGCCCTAGAAATTGTCGATCAACTTGTCCGTTCCGCAGCAGTGGATATTGTGGTTGTGGACTCTGTTGCGGCGTTAGTTCCTCGAGCAGAAATTGAGGGGGATATGGGTGATGCTCACGTAGGTTTGCAAGCTCGCTTAATGAGTCAAGCCCTACGTAAAATTACTGGTAATATTGGTAAATCTGGTTGTACGGTTCTATTTATTAACCAGCTCCGGCAAAAAATTGGTATTAGCTACGGTAACCCAGAAACTACAACTGGTGGTAATGCTTTAAAATACTATTCCTCTGTTCGTTTGGATATTCGCCGGATTCAGACTTTGAAAAAAGGTACCGAAGAATTTGGGATTCGCGTCAAAGTTAAAGTAGCAAAAAATAAAGTCGCCCCACCATTTAGAATTGCAGAATTTGATGTTATTTTTGGTCGAGGAATTTCGACTTTAGGATGTATTGTCGATTTAGCAGAAGAAACAGGAATTCTCAATCGTAAAGGTGCTTGGTACAGCTACAACGGCGATAATATTTCTCAAGGTCGAGATAATGCAATTAAATATCTTGAAGAAAATCCAGAAATTACCGAAACTATCAGGCAATTAGTACGTGAAAAACTAGATTTAGGAGCAGTTGTTTCTTCTAATTCTGTAAGCAGCAAAAATGGAAAGAGCAGTAAAAAAGAAAAATCTAGTGATGAAGGATTAGATAAAGCATCACCAGAAAACAGCAAAAAATAAATATAAGTAATTTGAATAAATAGCTTGAGCCTTCTTTCTTGTTCGAGGGAGGCTTAAGCAAATTGGGATTTCACAGTATATCTTATTTCCCAATCCCCAATCCCCAATCCCCAATCCCTAATCCCCAATCCCATAAATGTAATTTTTATTTTGACTCAAAGAAACTATCAACTATTTCTGAATTTTGATGTAATTTTAAATGTTTCTCTAAAATAGATATTCCTACAAGATGGCGATCGCTGGTCTTAAGTTTTTGAAGTGTTTCTGGAGAAGAACTTAAGCCAGAAGGAAAAGGTTTTGTTTTATCAGAAAAATCCTTAGGTCTGCCAATATTTAATTTATCTTTATCTGGTATTAATTGCATTAATAGCTCGGTAGCTACGGTAGGTAAAATTTGGGTAGAGAAATTGATGAAAAACGGAAAAGTTAAATTTCCCAAACGTATAGAATCCCCATCTTGAATTTCTCGGGGTTGATAAATTCTTTCCCCGTTAACATAGGAACCATTAGTACTGTTGAAATCAATTAGAATAAAACCTTTACCTTTGAGGTATTGAATTGCTGCATGACGTCGAGAGATATATTGGTCACCAATGCAAATTCCATTACTTTCACCACGACCGATTGTCCATATCAATTGTGGTTGTAGCAACTTGCGAGATTTTCCTTCTCCTAAATTAGTAATAATGCAAGACTCTTTTCCATTAACTACAGCTTGGATATAACTTTGTCTTGTTTGTGTAAAAGATAAATCAGTAAGATTTTCTAGTTGGAGAATTTGATTTAAAAGAGCACCATGATGTTCATATAACTTCAAAAAAACTTGATAAATTTGCAGTTTTTTCTGAAGCCCATTTTGAGCGAACTCAGTCACCACAGGTGAAAATTCCACTCTTGATAAATGTAAGTTGCTCATATCGGTTGTAAATGTTTAGTGTCAGTTTAAAAGCAGAAAAGTATTGGTACCGATTTTCTAGCAAGACACTGATTTTAAGCAGGTTTATCCCCACTACTCGATAAATATGAAACTACCGAGAGCTTTCTTTTAAATAATTAATTTTGACTGGTGATCGGTATCACTATCTGCTTCCATGAGAAAATCTGAATTTTAAATAATATACTTATATGTACACTTTTAGATTAATTTTTTTGTGTATTTGTTGTAACCGCGTTATTACCGAAGTTATTAAAAAACATAAATCACTGATCAGCGAGTATCATTAAATAGTTATTAATAATCACAATAAATCACGTCGACCATTGGGACGAATAGTCATCCAGTTTGTTTTAGCTAACGCAAGTTGCTCATCTGTAACTTTGGCTCCAGTTAAATTAGCTCCACACAGATTTGCCCCTCGAAGATTCGTATGGGAAAGATAAGCATTACTAAGATCTGCGCCACGTAGATCGGCTCCTTCTAAATCGGCGTAGGAAAGGTAAGTTTTACTCAAGTTAGAATCTCGGAGATTTGCGCGATTCAAACTTGCTCTCCCAAAGTCATTATTGTGAAGATTAGCTCCTTGCAAGTTAGTTTTTTCTAAACGGGAAGAATGGAAATTAGTTTCAGATAGATCTACACCAGGAAGATTTAGCAAACTTAAATTATGGGAAGCAAAATCTCGTCTACCTTTAAGATATGCAGCTAATAAGTTCTCAGCATTCAAGTAAGGCTGTAATTTAACTCTGCTACCAGATGTAGTATTTCCCGAATGAATAGTGCTTGAAGATCTTGGTTGTGTTGTTACCACTCGCTGACGTGAATCTTTAATATTGAAGTTAGTATCTGGAATACGAGCACGTCTTGCACGAATTGCAGCTGCAACTTGTGCTACACCAGAACTACTGCTATTTCCAGTTGAATTATTTGAACTGTTATCAAAGTTGGAGTATTTTCCTTTTCCGATATTATTTGGTTGTGCAACCAAGCCATCAGCTAAACTATCCAGATAAGGTTCCATTTCCAAAGCTCTCAGAACTTCAGAAGCTGAGCGGTAACGATTGCGGACAGAAACTTCAAGCATCTTGCGCAACACTTCAATAAAGTGTTGACTAGCTTTAACCATGTTTTCCCACATCATTTCACCAGTTGTGGGATTGTATTCTAAGTCTTTGGGTGATTTACCGGTTAACAAGTAAATGCAAGTAATTCCCAGAGCATAAATATCACTAGCGTAAACTGGTCGCATAGCCATTTGTTCTGGAGGTGCAAAGCCAGGAGTACCAATAGCGTATGCAGTTAGTGCAGTCTGACCGGATTGTGATGCAGCAACTTGAGTTACTTGGTTTTTAACTGCTCCAAAATCAATTAAAACTAATTTCTTATCTTGAGCGCGGCGAATCAAGTTAGCTGGTTTGATATCGCGGTGAATTACTTGACGCTCGTGGAGATATTGCAGTAATGGTAACATTTCACCCAGAAATTCCCTGACATCAGTTTCATTTTGCGCTCCATTGCGCTTTACCTCTTGTTGTAAAGTTCCTCCACTGATATATTCTTGTACTAAATAAAAATGTTCTCTATCTTCAAAATAGTCTAATAATCGTGGCATCTGGGGATGATTGCCAATTTTCCCTAAAGTTACAGCTTCCCTTTCAAATAGTTCGCGAGCCATCTGTAAGAGATGAGGTGCTGTACCAGAAGGACGCAATTGTTTAATTACACAGCGAGGTTGTCCTGGTAAAACTTTATCTTCAGCTAAAAAAGTTGCTCCAAAGCCACCTTGACCTAAAGCTTTTAGCACTTGATAGCGATCGCGCAATAACAGTTGCGAGTCACAAGAGTGACACAATTTAGCATTTGCCTTATTTTTAGGCTTTGAACAATTAGGATTTAAGCAGTAGCTCATGTACTGTAAACTCGCACCACTACGAATACATTAGGTCTTTACACCCTAATCTCATTATTCAAATTAGAACCTAATGTCGCTAGGTAAATTCTGCTGTAAAAGCTTTAAAGAGTTGCTAAAGATTGACCGATATTGAGTAAAGTCATGGAAAAACCACGAGCTTTGATCCGGAATGGTTTTTTGTGTGTAGTATTACGTAATTAGGTTAGAAGATTGATTTATCTGATTGTCTCAGGAGTATGTAAGGGAGATAGAGGAGCAGTTTTAAACAATCTGTGAAAATTGCTGTACTGCTCTAACTAAATCATCCGGTGTACCAATATCCAAGTAAGTACCTTGAGGAAATGCTTCCGCTTCTACATTCATACCTTGAGCGATAGCTGCTTGAATGACATCCCCAACAGGTAATTCTGGGAGACTGGATAAGTCATTATTCCTTTGGATTTCCTGTAAATAATTGTGTAAAAATTCGCTAAAATTCGGAGTCCATACAGCAATTCCCCACATATAACGCAAATTAGACACCTGGGGTTTTTCGACAATCGAACGGACTTTTCCTGAATCATCAAAGTCTACCATCCCTGCTTTTTGCGGTTGATTGGTAGGAAACAAACCCAATACAACATCAGCATTACTTGCTTCCAAACGCTCAAGTACCTTGACATAAGCATTATTGGGTTGAAACAAAATATCAGGAAAACCCAAAGCCACTATTGCATTTTTTACAAAAGGATAAGCTTGGTCTAAGGTAAAAGGTACCCCAAAAGGTAAACCCACAATTAAATAACCCAGGTGCATTGACAAGATCGAACCATCACCAAAATACCCAGGTATATCCCATTTTCCAGGTTTAAGTATAAAGTATGCTTGCTCAATTCCTGCTAAGTGCATTTTTTCTAGCAGATAATGGGAAACTACTTTTGGTCTGATATGAGATTTCCCATCTAAAGATCTGAACCCAATCGGATATAATTCTTTACTCAGTGGTAATGGAGAAATTCTGGTTGCTTTTCCTCCTGCAGGTAATAGTCCAATAACTTGGCATTTAGTCATAATTCATATCGTAAGGGATTGCCAAAAATTGATTAATACAATATTTTCTAAACCTTGGTGGTGCTCAAATGTGCGCTCTAAGAATAAAATTTGAGCATAAAACCTTGAAAACAAACTGAGAATATTTAACTTGACATTTCTATTTTCTACAGAAATCTGATTATTTTGGAATCATACCAATTTGGAAAAATAATGAGACAAATAAATTTTTGTAGAGACGCGACAGAGCCTGCGGCGTCGGCGTTAGCCTCTGTCGCGTCTCTACAGGGTAATCTGTTGCAATGATTTATTGAATTGGTATCAGTTCCAATATTTTTACAATTTTCAAATGTACTTGATTAATAAAGTATTTAAAAAAGAGAATTGACTGCATATATAGTTTTAAGAAGTAAAGTAAAATAAGAGTTACAAATAATTTTAGGTAGTTGTTAGAGCCTGCAAGGCTTATCTGGCAAGCTGTTGAGAGTTTTTATTCAGAAAATTTATTAACTAAACTTAAGGTTAGGTGAGTGAAGGGTTCATGTTATGATGTTGAGTGCCTGGAAAAAAAGAACCGTTTCAGGTGGAAAAAATGGGCGTTGCTGAATCATAATATGAATTGTGCGATAAGCCGAAGGCATGCGCGAAGCGATCGCCCTGAAAGAGCGCGTTCCGTACGCTGCATCCTCGCGGGGGCGAAGCCCCCGCATCGGAATACGACGATTTTTGAGATAATAAATTAACAACCTAATAGAAAAATCTAGCATTTCTACTGACTTAGAATAGCAAAATGTTTTACGATGTAAGCGCGCTAAGTAATGTCTTAACCTACTGTTTTCACCTTCCACCCTTGTCATATATGTTTTACTAACAAGATGATCTTCTTGATTAATAAAACATGGATAAACTGGATATCCATCTGTTACATAAAAATACGAATTCCATGCTCTAATTCTTTGCCACAACTGTCTAAAAGTATCAGAACTTCTATCCCCTAATATCCATCCTATAATTCCTGGAGTCTTGTGATTGACTACACTCCACAGCCAGACTTTGTTTTTTTTGAGCCGACAAAAGTTTCTAATTCATCAATTTCTGTTATTTCTGGTATTTCTTTTGTCTCCGGATTTTTTGGTAGTGTAGCGCCGATTTGTTTCACCCAGGAAATCACCGTTGTATGATGAACTTTTTTGACTCTTTCTATTGCACGGAAACCAGAACCATTTACATACATTTCTAGGCATTCACGTTTAATTTCATCACTGTAACCTTTTTGATTATGATATTCAATAAACTGACGACTACACTCGGCACATATGTAATTCTGCTTACCTCGTTGCTTTCCATTTTTACGGATATGATTTGAATCACAACGTGGACATTTCATGAAGACTCACCCTAATTCATATTCTCATTATGCAACGCCAAAAAATGTGAACAAAAAATAGAGAATGAAATATTTCGTGGTCATTCTCATGAGCGTATAGTATTTGCACTTGTACGCGTATATTTTTGTTTGGGTTTAAAAAGAATGTAAAAAAGCCCAAAAATGAGTAATAGAGAGATAAAAATAATAATTGGCTTATAATCCCCTACAAAAAGCTTTTAATCTAGAAAACGCTTGAATTTGATATTTTAGCTGTAAAGCTTGAATAAGCTAACTAAGCTTTCTCTTCCCACACCTTTTTTCGTTCACCCGCTCTTGAGAATCACCAACTACTTTTGATTGCACCCATTCGGAGTAGTTATAGTTATTCCCAGACACCATCTATTCCCTGAATACATAAGTTCTAAAAAACCACTATATAATTCTTCTTTTAGATAAGGACTGTCTAATACTGCCCAATTTTCCAGCAGTCTTTCCTTGCCATTGATTTTAGCATTACCAATACCACCGTTAGAATTATAAGTCATTTCTAAGTGATCACCTTTTATTGTCCTATAATCTATCTTCCCTGTTCTTTCCCAGTCTTTATCATCTATCTCTGTGTTATCCAAAGCCTTTTTCAAAGACTCAAAAGTGGGATAATGAGTTGTAGAAACGACATCTGTTATCCAAGCTGTATTAGTCCCGGTTGCTGCTAAAGACTGATAGTGTTTATACTTTTCTGAAACTTGCTCTTGCCAACTAACTTGATCACCCCAAGGTCGGGCGCACAACCAAGTTTTTTCAATTCGCCAAATATACCAATTATGATACTTTTGGGGTTGACTATAGCGACTTGGAAGTACAAGATGAGAACGACCTGGTACTCCTGCTAGTTTATCTTTGTTATTCAATCTTAATTGATAAATTACTGCACCTTTTTCTTGTACATATTGGTCGCCTGGAGAAGCACCAGTTGCCATTGAATTGTGATAAGTACCAGCTAAACTAATTACGGCATTACTCAATCCTTTGGGGTCACGAATAACTAACTTATAGGTAGCATATTGAGCATTAATTGTTCCTTTGACTTGATAGGAACGTCTGGGGATAAGAAGCGTCCCTAAACTGTAATCTGAGGCGACATATAATGTTTCCCAAAATTGGTTATGTTCGTGATAAGTGTAATAACTAGGATGACTTGCTCTGAGAACAAAAGGTAGAGGCACCTCTTTCCTGGCAAGGGCTTTAAACTGATGTGGAGGTCGATAATTACTTAATGCTGCTAGTACAGCAACGTTTGCCTTTTTATTGCCAATACGTTCTACAGTTTTAGGGTTATCTCCCCACCAAATCCATGCTAAAGCACTTAATTCACTTCCATCCCAAGTTCCCCGATCAAAACCCCTACTTTCTGCACCCCCAGCAGTCCCCCAACTTAAACGTAATGCCATATTTGCTGCATACCAATCCAGTGTAGCTTTGGCTAATTGTTTTAGTTCAGGGGTTTTGGCAAAATCATAAATATTGAGTAGTCCACCAATAGCATAGCCATAATAAGTAGAAGAGTGAAATTCCCCTTGTCCAATTGTGAGAAACTTATTCAATTCTGAACGTAGCCAAGCTTCATTTGTTGCTGCTACTGCTGGACGAGAATTTGACCATCCACTTCCATCCATTAAAGCCAGACCTGACATTCTTTGCATAAACATATGATTTTCCGTTCCCTGTTCCATCCATTGGGAAACACGGGAGCTTTCTATCATACTGCGATAGGAATCTGTGACTTTTTTAGGCATCAGATCTCGAAATAAAAAGAAAATACGGACATCATAAATGCTGCGGAAATGGTAAAGTTTGGGTAGGTCTTTATCCATATTCAAGAGAACTTGCCAACTCTGCTGAGGAGCGTATTGTTCTTCTAAACTAAGACGAGATAAAATAACTGGAAGCAAGTATTTATGAGGATCCTCCAGATTAATCCTTCGCCACCAAGCATCAAGTTTCTCTAAATCTTGTGCAGCTAACTTTTCTTGAATAGCAAGACTGCGAAGTTGAAAAGCTTGCTCTTGTGATTCTTCTTGAGTCTGCTTTTCAAGTGCATTGTTCTGTTTAGTTATGGGTAAGGCTGTTTCTGCTATTTGAGAGCCTGAACTAGCACAACTAATCAAAACTAAGAGAGTAGCGATCCCCAAAAGTTTAGGTTTCATCTTATATCATTTCCCAAATAACGTGTTATGTGGATTAAGCGCTCAAACCCTTATCATTACTTAGTTAAACACTTTCACCCCTTATAGCGATATAACCTTGCTACCCGACCACAGTCTCGCCCTTTTTAGCTTGAAATTTATTCGTGAAACTACTTACGACGACGGCGTAGAGTTAGTTGAGCTTCATACAAATTTCCTGGAATTGGTGTCAACCCATCATCTGCTACGACCACATTTTTATCACCACAAACCATCGCCCAAGCGCAGCTTAGATCAATAGCAACACCACGAATACCAACTAAAGTACCACTGGAATGAGCATCAGGTTGATAAACAAATTTTGCTAAATTACCTGTGACATTCACATTCCAATGAACTACATTTTTACCATTGAATGGTCCCGCCTTCTTAGCACCTCCTGGAGAACTGTCATTTTGAGTGGAGATTTCTGTACGAATCACATCAAAAGGTAAACCACGATGGGAGTCAAATGTCCCATGTAGCATTTTGCCTCTACTCCAGACATTACCAGAAGAAAAGTTTTCTACATTTATGCCATGAAAAACTTGAGAATTGATTTGAAAATCACTAATCAAAATATCTGCTGCTGCAAATCTATTAGCAGTAGCATGGTGCATTTTGACATCACCTGTGAAATTTATTTTTTTGGCAGTTATATTTTTTGACTGAGAAATTATTAATCCATTTTCGGCATTTTTAATTGTAATATTTCTTGTCCAACAGTTAATTGCTCGATTGAAGTAAATACCGTTGTAACCCAAGTTTTCTAAATGAGTTGTTCTCAAAGGAGTCCCTAGCATATTTATTGTTAGATTTTCAATGCCAGATTCTTGTATATAAGAACCAATAGCTTTAAATCCAACTTTCCATTCTGGTAACACATCTAAGCGCAACGGTTGTTTTAAATAAACAGTATTATCAACAATTTTATCTATCTGGACAGGCCAATTGTACTCTGGTTTAGCTTTGACAGTATTCCAAGGATACTTTGCCATTAAAGGAGAACCCGCTACATATTTCATCGGCAGATGGCGTATACCCTGGAGTTTAAGTCCTTCGGACACGCTTCGCGAACGGGTATGGAGAGGTAAAGGTACTCCATCACCAGCCCAACTTGGCTTAAAACTGATTAAACGCTTGCCAAAGCTGTTGACCAAACACTTTCAAGTTATGATCTTAGCTGATACAGGTTTTGGTAGCGCAGAGTTTATACATGGTATACGTAAACTAAAATATCATGCAATTATAGGCGTAGCCATAAGCCGTACACTATTTGATGGAAGGAGTTTAAGACATTTACATAAACAGGGACAACAACTACGTTTGCTAGGTTTAGATTTTCCCGTTACTGTGTCTTGGTATTATCTGAAACGCGATAATGGCAGACTAGAAAAAAGAATTATCATATCTACCAGACCCCTAAAAGCTAGCACCATTAAGTGGTGGGGAAAACGCAGATGGTGAGCCAGTGCGGTGGACGGGTTCCCCGGCATAAATCAACTGGCGAACCCGAAGGGCAAATAGAGGGTTGGTTTAAGACTGCAAAGCACCGTTTTGGTCTCCACTGCTTTGGTCAAAATACTTTGCTTGGAACGTATCGCTGGCTCATTCTTTCTTTCACTGCTTACTTTATTGCTCATTGGACTTATTTATCGACTCAGTCATCGTTACCACCTAACTGGGGTGAGGCTGCACAAACGGCCTTAGAATCTATCTTCCCAAAAATTGTAGTGTCTCTTCTTTTACTTGATATTGAACGGTTAATTTCTCTTGCACGTAGTTGTGGTTTTGACATCCATATTTCCAGGTGCAAGATCTAAGCGTCTGCATTTCAATTTTCCGTACAGAGTAATAAATTTATATTCAGGAGACTTAAACATACCTACACTCTTTAAAAATATGATTCCTCTGATCGGTTATAGCGATCGCTTGTCTGTTGCTCCTGGGATGAAGATTGAATTTAAAGTCAGCAGTAACCAGCCCCAACCCTATGATGCAAAGCTTGTGCGAGTAATTTCTGGAGACCCGAACCCAGATGGAATTGGTATTCGTGAGGAGGAGTTACCTGCAAGTTTTACTGGTTCCTATCCATCCCAATTTCAACCGGTTTATCTTGGTTCTTACGCCCGTATTGCAGATCGAGGTGTTCTGAGTGGTTTGTTTAGTTTTACTGTAATTGCAACGATATACCCGACTACACCAGAGAAGGGAGAACAAGGAATCATATGTAAATATGATAGCGATATAAAAGCCGGGTTCGCCTTATTTATTGATGCTGATGGCTGTTTGGCTGGTCAAATTGGGGATGGGAAAGGAAATGAAATTCAAGTTTCTACAGGTCAACAATTATGCGAGCGCAATTGGTATCGAGTAT
>NZ_JASJDK010000023.1 GCF_030065675.1 Mastigocoleus sp. MO_188.B34
GAGGACAAATCTACTATTATCTTTCTCAGAATAAGTAGGAGCTTGAAAAATAGATATATACTTCACTCCCCCAAAGCACTACTTAATTTTACAAATCGATTAAATTGTAATAAATTAAAAAAACAAAGCGCGATCGCTGATTATATATTTACTCTTTAGGAATTACTGATGTAGAATCGCTATTGCGAACAGTGAAACTACCGTCGGAGTTTTCAGTAATCGTAGTATCGCCGTTAGGATCTTGAATAACAACAGGTTTACCATTAGAATCTCGCCCAACAATAGTATCATTCACTCGTAAAATGACATCCCCATTAGCAGGTGTGCTTGATGAATCATTGTTAGCTGTAGCAGGAGTGGTATCACTAGTCGCTGTATTTGCGTTATTAGAGGCTGTGTTTGTATTATTAGCGGCTGTATTTGTATTGCTAGTTCCTCTACTTGTATTGCTAGCTCTTCTAGTATTACTTGAAGTAGAACCACTGCAAGAAACTAACATTACAGATATAAATATTGCAACAAATAATTTACTCATTATTTTACAAAAAACAATAGGATTGAGAATCTACAACCCCAGGTATAGTACAGGATTTAACTTGACAATGACATAAGTTCACATCCTTTTAATATGAAAAACAAATATCTTATCAGAAAAAATAAAAAAATAGCGCATTATAATTGTTGAACAGTGCTATAGTTTCGTTCCCTAAATAATTAATATTTTTATAGTTAATTCATCTATTAAAAAAAATCAAAACTAAAATCCTTGTAATACGACTATAATATCAGAACCATTCGCAGCAATTTGATTGAGTACGTTACCATTATCCTGGTAGGGAAGATAAACAAAACTACCTGAAGATGCATTTATTTGATTAACAACTTTATTCCTATCTCCGGATTCAAAATTAACTATATTAATAGCAGAGAAACTTCCATTATTATGTAAACTTATAGAGTTAGCTGCTTCTAAACCTCCATGAATTATTCTTTGCTCTAAGACCTTTAAATTACTCAAATAAATATTTGTATTCGATTCTAGTTTTTTAATCTTTATCATTGGCTTATTTCCTTTAATTTAATTGAATAATGCAGTAAAAATTGCAATTTTTTAGCATCACAAGATAATTTTTATTTATCGGTATCTTTTTATTAAAATTTATAAGTTACTGTCTCGAACATTAATTCAGACAGTAACTCTAATATTTTCTAACGATTTACCAAATAGACTGATGCTGGCTAAGGAGTCTGACCGTCATAAATCATTATACTAATGTTAGAACCAACATTAGCGATTTGAGGTTTGTCAAGATTACCACCATGAAATATATTCTGTGACACGTGTCCTCCTGTTTGAACACCTTCTTTGATTAAAGTTTCTGTTTTTCTATGAAATTTTGTTTTTGTACCACCGAATAAATTTGGAAATGAAAAACCAAATAAGCCACCATTAATAGATTCTTGATCTAACACATCTAGTTCATTCAAATCATTTACAGGTGCTAATTGAGAAATTTGAAGTGCAGACATTAATTTAAACCTCTTTAATCCAATTGAGTCAAATATATAAATGCTTTGTTTCACAAATAAGCTAGTGAAAAAGCAAACCTCTGATACTTATTAATATCTAGTTATTCTCATAATAAGTCAATAATAAAATCTCTATTTTTAGGACATAATATTCCTTTTTATGTCTTGATTTTATTGACTATTTTTTAATTCTTGCGCATTAGTATAAAATAACCAATAGATAAACCTAATAAATTGGGAAACCAAACTCCCCAAAATATTGAAATTGATTCTGAAATACTTAAAGTTGTACTCACAAATTGAGCACAGCAATAAACTACAATAACAATTGCTGCAACAGTAAAGCTGTTATATTTTGCTTTTCTTTTTGAGTTTATTCCCAAAGCTGAACCAAGTAAGGTAAATATCATACAAGAAACTGGTGCAGCATACCTTTGTTGGATACTAATTTCGATTTCACGAACTTTTTTAGTATTTGCGGTATCTCTCACAAGTGCTAATCTGCGATATAGTTCAATAATATTCATCTCACGATGATCGCGATCGTCGCTAACATAATCAAAAACTTTTCTGCCTAAATTTAAGGGTAATTGTTCGAATTTACGAGTACTAATATATTCACCCTCAGAATTTAATATATTCAAAATACCAGAAAATAATTGCCATTTTTGTTGTTTTTTGTCCCACTGTGCTGAACGAGCAAGTATTATTTGTCTGAGTTGTTTATTTTTGAATTTAAGTAAGGTAATTTCGAGCATTTTTTTACCATCAAAACGCTCAGCGAAAAATAGTATTTTTAAATGTTTACGATTTTCTTCAGTTTCAAATTCCTGATAGATAATTTCCTTTTTGTTATATTTAGCTAGTTGAGTCCGATCTACATTTAATTCCCACTCTAAATTTATCGCTGCTTCGTAATTTGCAGGAGGAACAATCACTTCCTGAATAGTAAACATAAACATCATTGCAACACAGGCGATCACCAACGAAGGAATGATGAGACGATACAAGCTAATTCCAATACTTTTTAGAGCAATTATTTCATTTTTATTAGATAACTTCTGATAAACAAGAAGATTAGAGATTAATAAAGTAAATGGTAGGACAATACAAATAAAAGCCGGTAGTTTTAACCAATGGGTATATACTGCGATCGCAGTAGATAAATCTTCCTCAATTGCAAATTTGATTTCTTCAAAAGATATACCTACCACCTCTGCAACAATAGAGCAAATAACGACACTGAAAAGGAATTTTGGAATTAGCTCTTTAATAATGTATCGGTCTAAAAGAGTAATTCTAAAGCTAATCTTAAAATTAATCTTAAAATTAATTCTAAAAAGCAAATCTACGAGTCTCTTTATCATAAAAAATTGGCTTTGAGAAAGAAAAATATACTTCACTTTCTCAAAGCAATATTTAATTTTACGAATCAATTAAATTGTGAAAATATCAAAAATCAAGAATTGCTGTTAGGACAGTCAAGGGGAGAAAGGATTGCTAGTAAATATAGTTGTACCACCAGAACCATTAGTAACAGTGAAAGTACCGTCAGGATTTTCAGTAAGGGTAGTATCACCGTTAGGATCTTCAAGAATAACAGGCTTACCATTAGAATCTGGCCCAATAAGAGCGCCATTCACTTGAAGAACGGCATCCCCATTAGCAGGTTGTACGGATGAGCCATCATTAGTTACAACTTGATTGCTACTACTGACTGTATTTGTACTGCGAGTAGTTCTTTTACTATTACTTGAAGTGCCACCGCTACAAGAAGCTAGGATTATAGATATAAATACTACTACAAATATTTTCCTCATGATGTCCATCGAAACAATAGAATTAAGAATATCAAAACTTTTGCTATAGCACATGGTTATAGTCATTGACTATAGAAATTTATGCTTTATTAGCATTTAAAGCAAAATATATCATAGTACAAAATCAGTAGAAAAAATAGGAATTACACATTTGAAAAAACAATTAATCGCCAATGCAAAAAAATCATTTGCTCTGAGAGATGGATTCTTCTAAGATATGGTTGTGAAATTCTTTTGTGCGATCGAACTTAAATTTAAATTAATCCCTCTCTTACAGCTTTCGCTGCTGCTTGAACGCGATCGTCCACACTTAATTTATTAAGAATATTCCGCACATAAGATTTAACTGTTCCCAAAGAAAGATATAGTTGCTTGGAAATTTCTGGGTTTGACATTCCTTCACTAATCAGTTGTAGTACTTCTCGTTCGCGAACGCTTAATACAGGAGCTAGAGGATCATCATTCGCAGGTTTTGGTGAAGGAGTAACTGTTGATTTGAGCATAATAGCTACTTTATAAGCAATTTGGGGGTCGAGGTAAGTTCCACCACCTTGAATTAAGCGTATAACTGCTAGCAACTGAGGCCATTCAATTGTTTTGAGACAGTAACCATCAGCTCCAGCTGCAAGCATTGCAATTACTTGACTATCTTCACCAAAAGCACTTAAGGCTATAACCCGAGGAGGATTAGCCCCATTTTTAATCTCCTGGGTGGCTGTGATACCATCAACTATCGGCATATCAATATCCATCAGCACCACATCTGGGTTGATTTGAGTGGTTAATTGAATCGCTTCTTGTCCATTCTTGGCTTCCCCGACAACTTCAAACTCTTTTTCTAAGCTAAATTGTCCTTTTAAACCCAGACGTATAAGATTATGATCCTCTGCAAGGAGAACGCGAATAGGTGAATTTTCTATCACTTCAGACATGTTGTTTCTTCTTGTTTTTGTTTTGAATCCAACCTGGATCGCACTTCTTGTACTGGTAGAGTGAAACAAAACCTAGTTCCTTTACCAACCTTACTTTCGACCCGAATTGTTCCTTTATGAGCTTCTACGATTTGACGACAGAGGTAAAGTCCTAAACCTGCTTTCCCTCTTCGACCTCGTCCCTGAACAAAGCGATAAAATAATTTGTCTTTGTCGCGATCGGGTATTCCAGGACCTTCGTCATGAACGCAGATCTCAACTTGTTGGGAATTAATCGCTTTGACTTCAAGACATACTCTTTTACCCGGTTCGCTCACCTGCACTGCATTATCAAGTAGATTTTGTAATACTCGTCTGATTTCGACGATATCGCCATAAACTACTGGTAATGATGGTGGAATTTTTTGCAATAGCTGACATTTATTCTTAGTTACGGCGTGATTTGAAGAGATAACACGACCAAATATTTTCTCCCAGTTTAATGGTTCTCGATTGAGAATTTGGCTCAGTCCAGCTTCGTAACGGCTAATATCCAATAGAGTTTCAAGAAGTTTAAGTAAATCGTTATTCGCTAAGCGGTATTCTTTTAATAACTCTTTTAAGGTATCGTTTACGGGACCAAATGCTCCTCCCAGTATTGCATCTAGCGTACTGCGATTTGCTAGGAGCGGAGTACGTAAATCGTGAGATAATGTGCCAATTAAATCTTCTAAGTGTTGGTTGCGTTGTTGAATGCGTTCCTGACGACTACCAATATCTCTAGCCATAGCATTGAGTACTTCAGTCAGTCTACCGATTTCGTCCGGAGATAAATAGTTGAATTGAGCATCTAATTGTCCTGCTCCCCAGGATTGACCGATCTCGGTTAACTGTTTTAAAGGAAATTCAATTCTTCGACGCATCAGTAAGATATTTATTCCTACCCCTGCTAAAACCACAATAATATTGAATCCACTTAAACCAATATCAATTTGGTTCAGTAGATTTAACCTTTGCTCGTGTTCTTCCAAAAGTTTTTTTTCATGATCGAGTATACTCCTAACAGAGACTTTTAAAGGTTCCACAGAGTCTTGCTTAACTAAATCATTCAAACTTAAAGAACCATCGAGGACTTTTTGAGTTAATTGAACTTGCCAACGAGCGTAAAAGGTTCTAATCTCATCTATTTGTTTAATCTGCAAGGAATCTTCTTGCACTAACTCTGACAAACTAGCTATGCTATTGCGAAATTTATCTTCTCCTATGCGATAACTTTTCAAGTTAGAATTATCGCGATTCATGGCATAATCTCTTAGGGCAATTTTCTCTTCTAAAATTGCTCCTAGTAGATGTTCTCCTTCACGTTTTACTTCTTGACGGCGATTGACTAAATCGACATTTTCTTGTTCAGAAGCTTCTACCATAAAACTTAGAGCTTCCTGTCCGAGTAATAGGACTGTTAGTATTGCAAGACTGGTGTAGAGTGGAGCAAATAAGTGATTTTTAAGGAAAGGCAGCTTAAACTTAAAAGAAGGTAACATGATTACTGACTAAGATAATAAAAATCATAAATATACTTGGGTATATTTAATATCTTCCCAAGAAAAGGGAACTAAAATACCAAATTTGTGCAAATTAAAAATATTTAAAAAACCAGATTGGAGCTGATTATTGATAAACCTACATCATTGGCGAATGCGAAAAAAATATACTTAAGAAATATATTTAACAGATAAGTTCAAACTTTTTGCTTAAGTATGAGATAATTTTAAGCCCCATTCATTTTTTAGAACTAGAAGCTCTATTTTCTCTCCACACAGTTAACCACCAACCCAATAAAAGACAAACTCCAGTAGCTAGTACGCTCCAAAACAAAGAAGATGCAATGGGATGAACTGGATATTTAAAATTAATTGTTGGTGCAATGGGTTTATCGATATGTTGGGTGATGATTCCTGAAGCGATCGCACCACCACCCAAACCAATACCAACTATTTGTACTGTTTTTTCTAAGGAGCGGTCGCGTCTAGTTTGTTCGATTTCAACAGTTCCGCGAATAGATTCGATTAGTTGCTCAAATATATTTTGACCGGAAGTCAGATAAGCTAGGTCTGTATTAATTTGTTCAAGAAAGGTATCTAGTATTTACAAGGCTTTGAGAACAATATTTGCAGATTCTCTTTCAACGTAGAAATTAGGGTTTGATACAGTTACTGATAGTTTAGACCAAAAAAATACTGTATAACGCTTTAGAGCGATCAGCCACGCGGCTGCGCCGAACGCTAATTTTTACTAATTTTAATTAGCTGGTAAAACTAAACTACCAATTCTAAGCCGAACTAATCCACAAATATTTATTTATCATTAAAACCTCCGTAGAGACGTTTCATGAAACGTCTCTACAAAGTGTTATTTAACTTACTTTTGCACATACTCTACAGACCGATCGCCACTAACCTCCAACTGATGCAAACCAGCCAAATATTCCGCCAAAGGATTGAGAACAAAACTAATTAAATCTTTCTTCTCACCACTACTACGAATCAAATTCAGGTGATGTTCCAGATGATTTAAGCGACTTTCCGCATCATTTCCACCCAAAGCATTTAACGCAGTTTCCCGTGTAATCGGTTCTGGCTTATCATTCTGTCTGAAACATTCCCAAGCAATAGTTTTCGCATCTTGATGAATGTTATGATTATCCGATTGATTCTCAACCACATTGTCATTGAACTCGTTGAGATATGACAGCATCAACTCAAAATTCATAGAATCCTGTTCATTTAAGTTCGCGACCCTAAGAATTTTCAGCGCCGGTGCATGTATATTTTTATCTGCTTCAAGTTGAGTTATTTCTAGTTTCCGAGCTTGTTTGAGTTGTTTCTGAGAAGGAATAATATTCTTCCGAACCCATGCACTCATAATTCGACGTCGAGATTTAAACAAACTAAACAGGAGTAAATCCCGAGAACGCACATATGCACCACCAATTTGCTTGGGAAGTCGAAACTCGTAGCGTTGCAAAAACTTGTTGATTTTCAGTAAAGATAAAGGACTTAACCAGTAAATAATAAACCACAAAGATAAGAAGAAGAAAAGATAAGAGGATGAACCTAAAATAAAAGGATGGGAAAGCAACCATTTCCAAAAGAGGTCATTTCTTTTTTCTTGGAGAAATAACAAAGGCTTTTGCAAACTATATATGGAGCGATTAGAGAAATTATTTGCAGGTTCTTGAATTATTCTTGCAGCCTTATTTAAGTGGGGAACAACTCGATTTAATTCCGATAGAGATATGCGATTGTTCACCGCTTTATCCCTAATAATGGATGCAATCTTCTCCACCGCAGCAGCACCATTGGAACGAACAACTACATTTTCATCTTCGAGTAGTTGAACTAGTTGTGGTAGAATCGGTGTAGCTGATTCGCCAATTTTTCCCACAAGATCTGCTGCACTCGAACGGATGATAACATCCGGGTCTTGAAGCATTGGAATCAGTAGAGATAAAGCTGGTGCAGCTTGTTTTCCCATACCCCTCAAACCATTAACAGCACTGTAGCGTACGATTAAATCCTTATCTTTCAGAAGTTCAATTAGTTGAGGAACACTTTTTGCTGCTGACTCTCCGATTCCTCCTAACCCAATAGCAGCACTGGAACGAACATATGAATTTTTGTCTTTGAGAAGCGGAATTAATTGGGGTACACCTTGTTTTGCTTGGACTTCAAATTTTCCCAAAGTACTAGCAGCAGTTCCACGCACACCTGAATCTGTATCCTTGAGAAGTTTAATTAATTGAGGAATACTTTGCGCTGCTGAATCTCCAATTTTTCCTACAGCATTAGCAGCACTGGAACGAACCTTGGGATCTTTATCTTTGAAAAGTTTAATTAACTCTGCAATTGCAGGTTTAGCTTCTTTCCCGATTTCTCCCAAGGTTTCAGCAGCGTTAGAACGAACGTAAGGATCGGAATCTTGAAGTAATTTAGTTAATGGTATTACAGCCTTTCGAGCTTTTTCTCTAAATTCTCCTAAAGTATCAGCAGCACTAGAACGAACATCTCCATCGGAGTCTTGAAGCAGTTCGATTAACTGAGAAATTGCAGGTGCAGCTTTTTCTCCTATTTCTCCTAAAGCGATCGCAGCACCATAACGCAATATAATGTCTTCATCTTTGAGCAGTGTAATCAACTGAGGGACGCTTGGTGCAGCCTTTTCACCAATTTTTCCTAAGGTACTTGCAGCACTGTAACGTACCATCACATCCCAATCTTTCAGAAGCTTAATTAATTCTGGAACAGCAGGTGCAGCTTGTTCTCCGAGTCTTCCCAATATTTCAGCTGCACCACCCCGTATTTTTGCATCCTTATCCTTAAGGAGATTGATAAATATTGATGCGGTATCTAAATTTTTTGATTTTAGTCGCCAATTTTTATCTCTAAGTAAAATAATTGCTCTACGACGTACCTGTGAACTTGGATTTTTTAAAGCTTTAATTAAAGTATCTACAACGCGATCGCTAATAGTATGAATTATATTTTTTAGTTCTAATCTAACTTGTGAATTATTTTCTTTTAAAATAGTATCTACTACTTGGGGAACAGCATCTTTCCCAATTTTTTTTAATGTTTTAAGACTTTTTTCTCGTTCGGTTTTATTATCTGTATTTAATTTTTCAACCAAATTAATAATTTCTATCTCTTGGGGGTTTTTTGCCAAAGTATTTTCAGCAGAGAATAATAATATAATAAATATGAAGACTAAAGCACCAATAAAGTTTATACTCAAATAAATCCTCGTAACAAAATCTTTCCAAGTGTTTTTAATCATCAACATTACCCTGTATATCCATTATTCCCATAGTAATTAAAATACATTAATAATTAAACGTTTTTTGATACTTATTACGGATAAAATAAATACTTAAGCTAAATATTTTGTTCAACGATTAAATTTACGACAACCTTTAATTATTGTAGAGTGGATTACCAATTTTATTAGTAACCCACCCAGTATTTTATTGATTATCTAGATGAAAATTATTTGTTACCAGAACCAGCAATAAATCCTAAACTCTAAACTTCAACATGTTTAATAGGATAATACTCATCTTTGTTATAAATGCTGATAATGCTTTCACCAACTTCAAAAAATATTCCTTCTTTCTCTGCTGAAGAAAATTGTAAGTCTGGATATTTAGTGGCTAATTCACTTGCAGTTAAAGCTGCAGTTCTCATTCCTTTTGGTAACACTCCAGTGGAACCTACGTGTAATACTAAAGGAGAAATTTTATCTCGGTAAATCTTTTCTGCGTAATCTTTCAATTGAGTTTGTACTTTTTTCATTGCAACAAGCATTTCCTGCTTATCAATTGATTTCCCTTGATTTCTTTTTTGTAGCAACCGCATCAAATCCTTAGCACCAACTTTGGAAAGAATAGCAATAGTTTTACCGTTATCCTCTATTCCTATAAAGTCATCAAAAATTGGTTTCATGAAATCATCTACTTTTGTAATTTTCATCCGAGATGATAGATATTTTTGACGACATGCGATATTTTTTTCAAACAGAATATCAAAAGTAGGTTTATTCAAAACTTCCCCAGTTTCTGTATTGTAAACTTGATATCTTCTTTCCAGGAATTTATTTGCAGAATGCAATTTAAACAAATTGAGAATTTCTTTGCTACCAATATCAATTCTCTGACTATTGCGAATATCTAAAACCTCGAAAGATTTCGTTTTAGGAAAATTAAGATACAGGTTGGGAGAAATATAATTTTTTTGCAGTTCTGTTAACTGTTCTGGGACAAAAGTATCCAGATTATTTTTTAAACAAGCAGAAATAATACTAGAAATCACTTTGATTTCTGCTAAGCGCTGGAATAAACCATCAATTTTACGCTTTTTCTGCTTTAAAGGGACTATTGGTAAACCACCTAAGTTGATAGTATACTCACTATGAAAGTCAAATGTTGTCGCAGGTAAATCATCTTTTTCTAATACACCCTTTTTTTGCAGTAAATCAAAGAGCTTTTTACTACTAATTTTGACTTGTAGTGATCTAACATTTACTTGCCCATCTTTCACAATAGTATAGTTATTGAAAGTTTTCAGATCGTTTAATAGCAAACCTGCAACTTCGAGCGTGATCGCTTCATCCTCTGCTTTAATTAGATGAACTCTCTGTTCTAGCAAAATATTAATAGTAGCTGTATTATGGTTAATGACAAATTTTCCCATATCAACATAATCGCTATTATCAATGGGTTTTGTTTTTAACCAAGGTTCAATTAAATTACCATCTTTACCTCGATAACCGATAAACCGCTTCACAGTTTGTCTACAATAATCTTCTCGTAATTTAGTTATATTGAGAATAATGCATTGGCGATATTTTTCTAAAATTTCCATCACCTCAATAACTGAGGTTTGAAGAGATTTGTCTCGATTTTTTATGATTCTATTCCCTGGAATTTGATTTTCTGGAACTTGGTTTTTTACAACCTGATTTTTTACAACTTGATTTTTGACCAAGTCAGTAACCACATTTTTTGATGAATTCTTAACCATAACAATCCCTACCCAGTCGGAGTCTGAAGTAATTTGTACTATTTGGTGTTGTAATATTTAGTTTTTAAAGCTTTGTCTTCAGTTGTGAAACGGCTGAAAAATATGATTAATTCTCACAACTATAATTCATGATTTCATCAATAACTTATGGGAAATAATTCATGAGAAATAACTTATGAGTAAAAATTAAGTTGCAACCTTCCTCACTCTGCTAGTTTATTTCTACATCCCTACAAAAGTGACTTATCTTGTATGAGAACAGATATCACAAACAAAAAATATGCAGGGAGGGGTACAGGAGCAAAAAACAAAACTCCACTTTTTCTTACACCCCCATCTCAAGCTCATAACTATATAGTACAAAAATACTATCAAGGTGTCAAGTAGTTATTCTCTACAGGGTCTAACGAGAAAATAGGTGTAAAAAGCATCTCACTCCTAAATCCTAACTCCTGACTCCTGATTCCTGACTCCTGTAGAGACGCGACATGTCGCGTCTCTACGATTCCTAACTCCTGACTCCTGATTCCTAACTCCTGACTCCTGACTTACCCCTAAGACTGCAAATCCCTAATATTAACCTGTACCCGTTCGTAGAGTGGTTGGTTATTTTGTTTTTCAAATAAATTCGCAGCTTGCTGTAAATCCTTAATCGCTTTTTGTTTCTCTCCCTTCACCCCGTAAGCATTACCTCGATTGTTGTAAGCAGCAGCAAAATTCGGGTTGAGACGCACAGCTTGATTGTAATCTTCTATAGCTTTACTTGTTGCCCCCAAAGCCGCATGTGCATTTCCACGGTTATTGTAAGCAACTGCATAAGTCGGATTTATTTTGATCGCTTTAGTGTAATCTTCAATCGCTTCTTTTCTATTTCCTTGGGACGCTCGAGTGTTACCTCGGTTATTGTAAGCTTCTGCATACTTCGGATTAAGTTTAATCGCTGTGGTATAGTCCCTGAAAGCTTTTTGATTATCTCCTTGAGCAGCATAAGCATTTCCTCGATTATTAAATGCTTCTGCATCATACGGATTGATACGAATTGCTGAACTATAGTCTGCGATCGCTTCTTTTTTGTTACCCAAATCAAAATTGGTAAGTCCCCGACTATTGTAGACTGCACCATAATCAGGTTGAAGTTTAATTGCATCATTATAAGAGGCGATCGCGCCCTTTAAGTCTCCTCTAACGTGCTTATACTTACCTTGAATGTATAATTCCATTGCGCTACCGGGTCGAACCCTATAACTTGGAGGTTTATTTAGTTCGATTTCGGTTACTAAAACGTCCTCAGTTTTGCTACAACAAACAACAGTACTAGCAGCAAATAATATTGATGCAGCTAGGCTAAATATTTTCCCACAATAAATTAATTTATACCCTGAATAATATAATTTCATTTTAAATATAATTTTTTCAATATAAATAAATATATCTACACACAATATTTATATCTGTTGGATTTATTTTTTAGTTATAGAGTAATCATTCAGATGGATTTAAGCTAATAAAGACATCTCAGTTTATTTATAATAAGTAATTTATGTTTTTATAATTTACAGAAATTTTCGGTTAAATAAATCTCATACTAAGTAAAATTTTAGACAAAATGACAAAAATTAAAACATAAGTATATAGGAATACAAAAACGTTTTTTAATTACTTGTGTACCTGTAATTTATTTACTAGTAATATATACCATAATTAATCCATAAATTACTATGGCGTTATTATTTTATTTGTGAACATGTAATATCGATAGGAAACTTCCACAAAATCTATGTACAACGTTAATTGTCATGGATAATTTAGGAACAACATAATATAGTACTGTGGAAATAAAGCAAATATATATAATAATTCAAAAGGGAAAATAGTAATTTTAATTGCAGTCTAGGGTTACTAGTAATTTTTAATTATTCTTCCCTTAATCATCTGCAGATTGGCTGTCTTGATTTTTTGGCTTCAGACGAAAATAACTAGTTTTGTCTATATGTAGAGGTAATTGTTCGAGATTCATCCCTAAATCTTTTTGTAATTTTTGCGTTAAACTTATCGGAAAATCTAAATTAATTGCTTGATTTTCGGCAAATTTAACCAGTTCTTGAAATTGCACTTTCATTGTAGTGCGTTCGTAATTAAGTAATTTAAGATGGGCTGTTTCCGACAAATTTTGTTCTTGCATTGCTGACTTCATACGCTCTTGCAAGTGTTCGTACTCTGACTTTAGGAGTTTGAGTTGTTCTTCGACTTGGATATATCGCTCACCTAATGAGAGTAAATCTTCGCTAGCAGGACTAGGCGATATTTGTTTGATTAATTGCTGTAAGTGTAAATGAACTTGAGCCAAATAGATACAGTCAAGATAAGCATATTCTATTTGTTCTTCACTAAGTGGTCTTTGTCCCCATTCACTACTTTGTTGTTCTTTATCTATGTCTTGAAAATTACAAAGTTTTACCGCTAAAGTTTCAAGCCTATAATTAGGCACCGGTAAAATATAGTAAGGAATTTTTTTGGCTAATTGATAGGTACAGGTAACGTTTTTGGCTTTCTTTTTACCTAAAAATCTTAAATCGTAGCTAGCGTTGTGAAATACCTTTTCAATCTCAGGATTTAGCATTATTCCTTCAATGAATTCATTAACTAGCTTTGTTTTTTCTAACACATCTAAAATACACGTACATTCACCACTGAGATCGTTAGGATTATCCAAGATTTGAATTAGGGATAATCTGGGATTTCTACTCTGATAATCAGCAACTTCTGTATCAATCCACAAAGTTTTTGAATGAGTATATTTTGCAATCAGAGAACGGATTTCACTGGCTGATGTTAGATATGGCATTTTAGGAGTTTATAAGAATTAATTACAGCGCAGTCAATTGTTCACATTAACATTTTCTCATTACCATTATTGAGTAGATTTTGATACTAATCATGCCGTTTCTGTATTTTTTTCTGATTTTTATAAGCGTGTAAATACTTTGTTTTAATCCACAAATGTTATATGTTCTTCGATCCCCAGTGTGTATTTCCTTCACATCTGGGAATTTCCCGAATACTCGCCACACCTCCCACACTTTCCACAACCCTCTCATTCTAAAAAAGGATAATTAAATCCGGATTCATTATGATTCCTGACTTCCAACTTCTGACAGACGTAGCATGCTAAGTCTCTACGACTCCTGACTTCTTTCTCACCATTAGAAAAGCAGTCAGCTACCGCACACAATTCTGTAATAAATGAGCGCTAATTTATAACTCTTCATCAACAATTTTTATAATTTCTCAAGTTTTCTTTTTATTCGGAAAATACATTACTAGTTAGAGTTCTCCCGATCGTAAAATAGAACATGTTTTGTATCAGTCGTAACTGCCTGCAGTGTAACTAAGGCAATACTTGCCAGTTAAATTACACCTGCGTCAATCTGTATACATTGGAAAATCGTAGCAATCAAATATTCTGGTTCAACTTTTATGAGTTCGCCGATTCGCTTTTTAATGTGTTCTCCCGAACACTATGATGTTGACTATGTCATTAACCCTTGGATGGAAGGGAACATTCACAAGTCATCGCAACAACGTGCTGTGGAACAGTGGCAGAAACTTTACCATGTTCTCAAGGATAAGGCGATAGTTGACTTGGTTCCACCGGAAAAAGGTTGGCCTGATATGGTATTTACAGCTAATGCTGGATTGGTGTTAGGTGAAACCGCAGTTTTAAGTCGTTTTTTACATAAAGAGCGCCAGGGAGAGGAACCCTATTTTAAGAAATGGTTTGAAAATAACGGCTTTACAGTCCACGAATTACCCCAAGATTTACCTTTTGAAGGTGCAGGAGATGCACTTTTAGATCGAGAAGGACGTTGGTTATGGGCGGGTTATGGTTTTCGTTCGGAGTTAGATTCCCACCCATATTTAGCTAAATGGCTTGATATTGAAGTATTATCTCTAAGACTCATTGACGAAAGATTTTATCATCTCGATACTTGCTTTTGTCCCTTAGCAAATGGCTATTTGCTTTACTATCCTGGTGCTTTTGACTCCTATTCCAATCATTTAATTGAAATGCGAGTTGCACCAGAAAAACGTATTGCAATTAAAGAAGCAGATGCGGTAAATTTTGCTTGCAATGCGGTCAACGTAGAAA
Source organism: Mastigocoleus sp. MO_188.B34 (assembly GCF_030065675.1). Lineage (GTDB taxonomy): Bacteria > Cyanobacteriota > Cyanobacteriia > Cyanobacteriales > Nostocaceae > Mastigocoleus. The sequence continues at coordinate 14,987 of NZ_JASJDK010000023.1, forward strand.
GCATTGTCATCATGAACAAGGCTTCGGATAATCTCAAAGCACGTTTAGCCGAAGTTAATTTTCAAGTAATTGAAACTCCGTTAACTGAATTTCTTAAAGCTGGTGGTGCGGCAAAATGTTTAACATTACGAGTAACTGAACCGGTTCGTGAAGAAATTCATGCTACCACTCAAGTAGAAAGTCGCGTTATCCGTATGGAAGGACATTTACTTGATTCTGGTTTAATTAACCGTGCTTTAGATTTGATTGTGGATAATGGTGGTAGTTTCAAAGTTTTAAATTTCCATTTGGGAGAGCAAAGACAAAGTACTTCGGATGCACAAGTAAGCGTCTCTGCTCCTTCCCATGAGGTTATGGAAACTATTTTCTCCCACCTAATTGATTTGGGTGCGGTGAATTTACCAGAAGATGAACGCGACGCCAAGCTTCAACCTGTCACTCAAAATGGTGTAGCACCGGATGACTTTTATGTTAGTACTATTTATCCCACAGAAGTCCGAATCAATGGCAAATGGGTGAAAGTACAAAATCAGCGCATGGATGGCGCGATCGCAATTACTCAAACCCCAAAAGGTCTAGTCGCCACATGTAAAATTCTTCGAGATTTAGAAGTAGGGGAAGAAGTAGTTGTAGACGTCCAAGGTATTCGCACCATCCGCAAAACTGAATCTCGGGAAAAACGTAATGCAGAAGAATTCAGTTTTATGTCGGCGGGGGTTTCCAGCGAACGTCGCGTAGAATTAGTTGTGGAGCAAGTCGCCTGGGAATTACGTCAAATTCGCGATAGTGGTGGTAAAGTAGTTGTCACTGCAGGACCAGTAGTTATTCACACTGGTGGTGGCGAACATTTATCTCGGTTGATTCGAGAAGGATACGTCCAAGGATTATTGGGAGGAAATGCGATCGCCGTTCATGATATCGAACAATCGACTATGGGAACCTCCCTTGGTGTAGATATGAGTCGGGGTATAGCAGTACGCGGAGGACATCGTCATCACCTCAAAGCGATCAATACTATTCGCGCTCATGGTAGCATCGCCAAAGCAGTAGAAGCTGGAGTTATTACCCATGGTGTAATGTATGAGTGCGTAAAAAATAACGTACCTTTTTGTCTGGCTGGTTCCATTCGCGATGATGGTCCCCTACCGGATACCCGAATGGATTTGATTCAAGCACAAAGCGAATACGCCAAACTGCTTGAAGGTACAGAAATGATTTTAATGCTATCCACCATGTTGCACTCCATTGGTGTAGGTAATATGACACCTGCGGGAGTAAAAATGGTTTGTGTAGATATTAACCCAGCGGTAGTTACCAAATTGAGCGATCGCGGTTCTGTAGAATCTGTTGGTGTGGTGACAGATGTAGGTTTATTCCTGAGTTTGTTGGTACAGCAGTTAGATAAGTTAACAAGTCCTTACACTGCTAAGATGGCTTAAATTTATTTATAGAGGCGTTCCGATACAAAGTCTCCAACCCTGGGACGTCTCTACCAAATTTTTTAGGGTTAATTAACGGTTACGAACAACCTATCTTTATTTATTTGAACTACTACAGTTAGCCCGTCTTTCCTGAGAAAATCTGATGTAACATACTGACTCAAGTTTGTAGCTGTGCTTTAGAGCCACAGCTTAATTTTTTAGTGTGTCCGTTAGGACATAGCGCAACTACGAACTTTATCGTAAATATTTTACCGGATACGATATCACAGTATTAAATCAGTGAATGCACGAATGCATAGGAAAATGCATAGAAAATAGATAGTAAATTTGATTCAACTTCCTTAACAATTTTCCATAAACTGTTAAAATTTTTAAAAAATAGAATTTAAATTTTACTCAAAACAAAAATGCTGCAGGGAATAACTTTCAGAAAGCAAATAGAAACCGTTAACTGGGCTAGCTTTATCGCAGATTTTCTCCTAACGGGTATGGTGGTTGGTCCTCTGGCTGCTCCTTTTCTAGCTGCTTCAGGTGTAGCAAAGTTACCCATAATTGCAGAGATTATTTATTTTATGGGTCATCACGTGTGCCCACAGCCAGAAATGGGGATAGCCCTTAAATCTCCTTTCCTTATGGCTGTATGTATGCGCTGTTACGGAACTGTAACCGGTTTATTACTAACGCGCTTGCAGTATATACCTACAAGAGGTCAGGGTTTTTATTGGCTACATCAATACGGATGGATTGGTGCAGCAGGAGCTAGCATCTTAATGATGGCATATCCCTTGGAGCTAGCAGCAGAAGTTTTTGGATGGTGGAGTTTTAATAATTACGTGGTGTTTTTATTTGGTTTAATTACAGGTTTAGCCTGGGGGTTATTTACCATGCCAATATTGCACAACAATCAGAAGTAATTTTCAATAATTTCAATTTTTCCACACTTTAAAGACAAACATTGAAACTGCATAGATACATGTATATGCAGTCATTTAACTTTGTGCTGGCGTAAAGTAAATAAATATTGGAGATTAAGCTTCTGACAAATATCGGTTAAAGCAATTGGTCCATAGATACTGATGAGAACTCCCAAAAGTATATGGACTATCGGTTCATTTACTCCAAAGCCTTTGCTCAAAACTATTCTTAAAACAGACGCAAAAATACTATGAGCAACAAAAATTTCAAGAGATAAAGTTCCCCATCTAGATAGGAAAGGTAAAAGATTTAAGTTCGCTAAGATATTCGCCAAAACAACCGAAGCAAAAATCCCAACGATTGCAACTAAAGGAACAGTTACGATATTTTCAGTTATCCTAAAGTTTGTAGCTATACCTAATGCTAAATACCCACCTAAAGCTATCGACCACAAGACAAGATGGCTCAATCGATTTTTCGCAGCAAGTAAATCATAATGACCTATATACTTACCGATGATTATTCCCAGCGCCACATATAAAGCATAACGACGTGCTAAATATAATATACCCCAAGGTCCAAAACTCACATCCAAAACATGCAAGCAATACACTGCAACAGAGATAGCAAAAAAGACTGCGGGCGTTATTTTCAGTTTATATAGCACCCCATATAACAGCACAATTACAAACAGCGTATAAAGAAACCAAAACTGCATTTGGGGTTGATAAACTATTTTCCAAATATCAGTAAGGGATAAACTATTGTTTGTGTAATTAGATGCAATTAACTGCAGTGTACTTTGGAATATAGACCAAACAAAATACGGATAGGCTATTACATAAATTTTATCTAGGATAAATTTTTTAAACGGTTTAGATAGCGATCGCTGAACAAATAAGCCCGAAAGAAAAAAGAATAGGGGCATATGAAAAGCATAAATCCAGCGATCAATAAACTCTAAGGTGGGAGAATTAGGAATAATTGAACTGTTAATTAAACCCCTGATGACATGTCCAACTACAACCAAAAAAATGCCAATACCTTTTGCATAATCAACCCAGAGTAAACGTTTTTGTTTTCGTTGTTTTTCCGAATCGACCTGTGATGATGCTAATTCTCTTGAAGATGCTTCTCGAACCATGTAACAAAAATCAATTTACTTAATCAACGAATAAGGCAAACAACACTAACTAGCAAGAATCCAATACTATGAGATACAGGATTAAGAAGTAGAAGAGCTGTTGAATTAAAGACTTTTATTGAATTATTTTTAAGTTTCTTATTGTTGGGAAGTAAGGCGTTTTTTAGTTTAGAAGCTGATTATAGAATCATCATATTACATAAAGTATGAAAGTTACATAAAGCATTAAAGTAATAAAAAGCATGAAATCGATACTGATAATATGACTTGCATCACTGAAGAAAATATCATTTTTGATTTATCAAAATATTACACAGTAAACATAAAAATATAAATTTTCATTATTTATCAGTTTATTTTTCAAAGGCAGTAATTTCTTTCACGAAAGCTTGAATATATTGACGATGATTATATTTTTCTATCATCAGCTGATAGCCTTTCTCGGCTTGGACTCGGGCTTGTTTGGGGTTGTTTAGCAGCTTGAGAATCACTTCGCGTAACTGCTCGTCATTTTCAGGATCGACCCCAAGCACGATTCCACTATCAATCAGGTCTTGGATAATTCCTGGACAACGAGTAATGACCACTGGTCGACGACAAGCAAGTGCTTCAAACATAGTAGTTAATCCAGCTTGATAATTGTTTTTAAACAAACTTATAACAGCTAAGTCGCAATCACGATAAAGTTGCAATAAGTCTCCCCAATCATAAGCATGGCAAGACATGTTATCTGGTAAAATTTCCGGGAAAGCTCGCTTGCATGCAGCTGCATTCGGTGAAACCGCACAAATTTTGACATCAATATCCAAATCGTGGGTTGCTTTAGCTAGAGTACAATAGTCGCGTTTTTCTAGCCCTCCACTAGCAATCAAGGGGCGTCGTTTATTCTGAGAAATCGATCCGGGTTTAAAGAAAGATATATCCGTAGGTTGTTCTAAAAATAAGCAGATGCGATTTTGTGGCAAATTCAGATATTCACTGAGGAAATCTGCTTGAGAAGGAGTGTAGGTCATAAACAAATCAACACGTTTGCTCATTTCCAGCATTTTTAATGCGAAACGAGATCTTGGACGGTTGACATTATGAGTAAAAACTATTATTTTTGGTTTTTCTTGCTTACTGCTACAAAGAGTTGCAATTGGAAATCCCACATCCTCACCCGCACAGAAAATTACATCTTCGCTTCCAAGATTGAGCGCTAATCGACGTGCTAGCGCCCAATGTTGCGGACTGCTGATGACTTTAGCACGTACGGTATCTAGAGGTAAAACCTCCTCTGTAACTGGTTGATAAATAGTTGCTTTTAAAGTTTGACTTATATCCCACATTACGTGGCAAGGGCGTTTTCCTGCTTGAGCATCTTGGTGTATGCCCTCGAGGTCAAACTGCCGGCTAAGTGCAATATGGTATTTCAAGACGATTTCCTAGCTGATTTGTTGGGCATTATATTATTCTGCTAATAATAAGTTCTAGAGTATTTTTTTGCAAAAAGGAAATGTAAAGTCTTTGCCTGTAAAAACAGACTTTATATAAATTTTGTTTTGTAAAAGTGTGTTTAATTAGCTTTAAACATAAAAATAATTTACTATAAACTGACCGCAGATTCGCAGCCATATATAGTAATTTTAAATCATTGTAAGATCGTTAATCTTGCAGATAGTGTTGATTATGGTAGCTTGTATATTATATGTCTTAATATTGTATGCCAGTGCGTTATGTCGCGGTGATAAATGTAACTAAAAAACATTATCTTGCACGCCAAATACACCCTTATTTAGGGTATATTTATACGCATCTTCTAAGCTCTCAAATCTTAATCAAACCTTTTACATACTAAGTAACAAAATTTGACAAGCAAAATTTGAAAATATCAACCAAAAGCAAGATCGAAATTACGGATACTCTTATGTAGGATGTAAGACTTTTCCGAATCTATAATTCCACTTGTGATTAATTTCTCTAACTTGGAACGGAATTCTGAATAATGTTGTGCTGTATCTTTTGAGCAGTAAGTAACTCGATTCGATTTATCTGTGATACCTTTTTCCAATACATCTAGAGTTGGTATGGAATATGACCATTCTGATGGGTCGAATGCATCAATTAACAATCTAATTAATAAAATTCGAAAATAATCGTCTTCAAAAGGAGCATTACTCTTTTGAAACCAACGGTAAGTGCAAATTACATAGTTAAAATGGATAAATCCCCACTCCTGTTTGTGGCGATCGATTTTATCGGGTTTTGTTTGACATTGAGGGTAAAGCATCGTGTCAAATGTATGTGCTTTATCGTGAATTACACCGTTATGACCTCGATGTTCCCAAGGTTGGAATTGACGTGCCCAGCTAATATCAAACATTATTTCCCAAGTTGCAGTCAGATGATTCATACCATGCTCTTCATACCAGGAATCCCATACAGGACTAACTCCTAAACACATCAAATTACGTTTCACACAAGTCTGGTAGTGAATTTTCATAAAGTCATCTTTGGTAATAAATAAATCAGCATCATGCAATAGAGCATGGGTACTAACACTCGCATTTATACCTCTGACAATTTGTAACCAATGGTTGTTATGGGGATTATTTTGATAACGAGCAATTAGCTGTTCTATAGGATTAGGATTAATTAAACGAAGTGGACTAATATCAAATTTTTTTTTCCATTTATCAAAACATTCAGTAAAACCACTCACTTTTCGATCAGGAATTACAAGAGTTTCAATTAGACCTTCAGAGTCCTGATTCGCAGATACTTCCAAAGCAATTTTTAGGAAGACCGGTAAGTCACCAGGGACTGGGAGTAAAACCGTGTAACCATCAATGGGCTTTTTGTCATATCTATCCCACTGAATATAAGACCATTTGGATAAAGTTGGTGTTTTTAGCATGACAATTTCCTCACAAAATACTTGGTGTTTTTTGTAGTGAGTCTAAAATTTATTTATAGCGACAGGGCTAATTTAGCTCGTATAATTTTGATTTTTTGTCATTGGAGTTTCACGAAAAGTATGCACAATTTTTATGAAGGTATTTTTTGGATGCTTTATACTATCGAACTTCAATCAAATAGAACTTTTGATTTTATATTAGTTATGTGAGTAGTTCAAACATACGAAGTAAGGTCTTGACTTATTCCAACTGTAACTGCCACAACAAACCTATTAAATCCAGTTTGATATACGAACAAATTTTAGGTACACACCATTAAACTTATTGCTTGAGTTATCCTAATGTTCCAAAGAGTAAATAGCAATTAAGCAGTAAATTTCATAATAAAAAACGTAATGCCATATAGTTCCAAATCAATAAAATCCTGAATAACTAATTTCTAACAAACAGAACTTTCAAATGTTATCTGTTTTCAGGAATAACATTAGACTCCTAAAATTCATAACATAACTATCTCGGAATTTAAGATCGATGGTTATCTAATGATTGAGTAAAAAATATTAGTGACAAGGTATTACTCAAAATTTTATTCGCATAGGAAACACAAAACTAGTCACTATTTATATGGGTAATGAAGATTACTATGAGTGTACTTCTCAGTTAGTGATATTGTTCAGTACCTTATTGAGTTGCATGGTACACTATTTTTCTTTATTTGTTAAACTTTTGGTAAATTTATCGGATAGGAATTATCAGCTGACTTGTATATTTAAACGTTTTCAACCTTTAAATATCAGGTAGCTTAGCGCTAATATTTTTTTTCGTTTTTCTCTTTGATTTATCATGTAAATCTGATTGCTGGTTTCAAATAATTAATCTAAATCATCTGACTTTTGCTGTGCTAACGCCCCACAATACCTATAGTACGCTGTCGCTAGGATCCGCTAATGACTTGTGTGTAGCGCCATACCTATTTGAATTAAGAGCAATGTGAACTGATTGTAAAAAAAACAAAAAAAGGGTCGTATCACGACCCAGTATTTCATATATATACTTGGATTTATCCAATTGATAATATTTTTTGTTTTTCAGCACTAAAATTCTTATTATTGATGGAAATTCAACTAAATCCTGGGATTGCTTGAATTGGTAAGCCTAAACCCAAATACATCCGAATTGATACAAGTAGAGCGAGTGTCCCAACAAAAAGAGCAGTTGCCCAAATATCCTGAATCATACACAAAAGCTTTTCTCGCCAAAGACCGTATATATTCACTAGATATAAAGGTAAGTCGCTCAGAGCAATTACAACTATCACTCCCAAGCTACCAACAAAGTTAAATGCTAGGGGCAATCCCAAACTAATCATGAGAAACCTCACAAAATTGCTTTGGGCCGAATATAAGGGTTTACCAATTGCCAGTAAAGCCGGACTATTAGTATAAAACAAAACAGAAAACCAAATTCCCGTACATAAAATTGGCATCATCCAAGTAGCGTCAATATACCGATTGTCATAGAGCCCCTTGATAACCAAATCTCCAACACTCACCAGACCAGCTAAAAATAGTGCAAATCCTACCAGTATTTTGCGGCGTTGATAGAGAATTTTCGATCTTAGAGTCGCTCTGGGTAGATCCTTATGTCTGGAAATCGTGGGGAAAATAACTCGGTTGCCTAGTTTTTTAATTATTTCTCGTGGCATCGCAGCCAAAGTATAGGCTACGGTATAAATACCCAACATTTGGAAAGATAGTAACTTACCTAATATTAGACGGTCAGCTTGTTCCGCAAGAAACATTAAAGCTGTTGCAATAAACATCCATCTTCCAAAAGATAAAATCTCTTTGAGGGCTTTTTTATTCCAGCAAATGCGGTTGCGAAATTTGTTACTTAATTGATGCGAAACCACCATTCGAAATAAGTGTAAAGAAACTCCACCAATAGCCAAAGACCAAATATTTGGTTTGTACCAAGCTAAAGCCAACATTACACCCATTGAAAAAACCTGGGCGCTCAGGTCAAACAACATTAGTTTGTCCAGAGCTAACTGTCGGTTAAGTACGGATAGATTGGTGGAAGCCAAACCAGACAAAACAGAAGAAAAACCAACAAACGGAAGCAACCATAACAACCGCTCATCTTCGTAAAACTGAGCAGCAGGTACGGTAATAATTAAGCAAATTAACCATAAAACAAAGCCCCGAATAATTTGAATTGTCCAAGCAGTATTCAAAAATTCAGGTTCTTCACCTTTGGAGTTAGAAACAATGCTCTGACCAATACCAACATCGGAAAATAGCTCTAAACTAATCAATAATGTGTTGACAACAGCCATCAAACCGAAAAATTCTGGTACTAGTAGGCGAGTCAAAATAATATTATTAATAAATCTAAGACCTTGGGAGAATCCAAAACCAGCTATTGTCCAAAATGCGCCTTTATAGGCAAGCTTTTTAATCGATGTCATATTTTGTTGTTATAGTTATCTCACAAGTTAAAGCTCTGGTTTTATTGTTCAAACTTACCCATCATTGATTGCTCAGATATTGCCGAGTGTTTTTGAATAAGAATGGAATAGTTCAACTAATTTATCAGCTTCTCGTCCAATATTGTGTCTGAGAAATACTGACTTCGATCCTGCTTGACCCATTTGCGCTAAATCTTCTGCTGGTAAAACTAGAGCACTTCGAATAGCGTTCTTAAGTTCTTCTATTGAACCTGCTGGAACTAACCAACCATTAACCCCATGGTTCACCAGTTCTGGAATACCTGCAACATAAGTACTGATGACCGGACGTCCCAATGCTAATGCTTCCATAATGACAACTGGTAAGCCTTCAGCAAAACTTGGTAAAACTAAAGCTCGAGCGTTAGCGATGTAATTTTTGACTTCTTCACCACTAGCCCATCCAGTGATTGTCACCTGTTCTTCTAATCCATATTCTTCAATTAAGGCTTCAACTTCTGGTCGCAGTTCCCCATCACCGACCAAAGTTAATTTGCACTTTTTACCTTCCTGTGATATTTGACCCACGGCTTGTAATAGTAGTAACTGTCCTTTCTGTTCGCACAAGCGCCCAACACAGGTTAAATGGAGTTCAGAAGAAATATCCTTAACTTTTTGATTTAAAAAGTTTCCATCGACTCCGCAATGAACGACATGAATTTTTGACCATTGCTTGTAGTCACACCACCGATAAAGCTGACTTTTTCCAAAAGAACAAATAGCAACAACAAAGCTTGCTCGATTAATCTTTTGTGCGATCGCTAAATCCTGAATACGATCGAATTCTTCTGGACCGTGGACTGTAAAACTATAAGGGGGACCACCTAAAGCATTGCATAACATTGCAACTGTTGCCGAGTTGGTTCCAAAATGAACGTGAAGATGGTCAATATCTGCCTTTTGCAGCCACCCTAGTAAAACACAGGCTTCGGCAAAATAGATGAGATGGTAAAAAATACCTCGTTGTGAGGTTCTACCAATGTTTATTGCTAACCATAAAGATTTCAGCCAAGGAATAGGAGCTTTGAGGGCTACTGCAAATAGCTGTGTTAATAAGCCTTTAGGACCAACATCTAAAATAACTTTTGTTTTTTGAAATTCATTTTTGTCATCGGGATCTATAAGTTCGGATTCGCATTGTCTGACCGAAAATCTTTCTACTGTTAATCCTGATTTTTCAACAGCAGCAATTTCCCGACGAATAAAACTATGACTGACTTTCGGGTATTGGTTAACTAAATAAGCTATTTTCATCATCACCTTTAGATGCACGCATCAAGCTATTCCTACCATCAGAAATCATAAACAAATAGCAATAAGTGTATTTTGGTAGTAAAATATACAGGGAAAATTCCAAAAAGGAAGAAATTAGGATTCAATTTTAGAATTAATCACTAATTCATTTTGGATTCTAGATCATAGCTGATGGTATTTTTTTATATTTTCAGTGAAGTTCTAGAAAAGCTATAGATTACCTGTAAAGAATACTTATTCCCATAGGCATCCAGTTTGATGATTACAATTATGCTTGGAGTAATAAAAGAACAGGGAATAGAAAGTACACTAAATTTTTGAAGCGCAAGCCCAGGTTATAAAAACAAAAATCTTTGGAATAGTTAGGATTTTAGACCTGAGGAGTTACACTTTTATATTCAACTAATGTTCGTTGTCGTCGCAATAACCGGGAAACATGAAACTGTATTTGTCCTTGAGCTTGAGGAAATTTTCCTAGCATACACCAGATAGCATACAAACGAGCATCTGATGCTGTCAGTTCTCTTCTTTGCGCCGACTGATATATTCGGTAAGTTAATAAAAGATAAGCAGATAAAAGTAGTAATAAACTTACACCTAAGGTAAACCAAGCTGTAGCTAAAGCTAACAGAGGTAGTATCAGTCCCCAAAACCAGATGCTATGACTTTCCTTCAACCAATGTCGTTCCGGAGAACGACCATGCAGCCAAGAACCTTCTGCATATGCATGACCCGCTCTTAGCGATCGCTTCCACCATTGTCCAAACTGGGTAATTTTCGCATCGTGTATGGTCATGGGAGCATCGATCCGAAAAATTTTACCTCCAGCTTGTCGCAAACGTACGCACAATTCTGGTTCTTCACCCGCAATTAATTCAGGATTAAATCCACCGACGGATTTAAAAGCACTGACGCGCATCATCGCATCACCACCACAGGCTTTAGCTTCTCCTATGGGAGTATCCCACTCAATATCGCAAAGACGGTTGTAAATTGAGTCGTTGGGAAATTCTTCTTTCCTTCTACCACAGACCACTACAATTTCTGGGTTTTGCTCTAATTTTTTCAGAGCAGCATCCCACCATTGTTCTACAATCCGACAATCTCCATCCACAAATTGCACAAACTCGATTTTCGAATCCATCTGCTGCAGATGTTCAAAACCTGTATTTCTTGCACGAGCTGCTGTAAATGGAATTGATAAATCTAATTCTACAACCCCGACACCTAAAGATTGAGCTAATTGTACGCTACCATCTGTAGAACCAGAATCAACGTATACAACAGTTCTATTTTCTCCAATTGCAGATAATAGGCTTTTCTTGAGACGGTTACCTTCATTTCTACCAATAACAACTACCCCAACTGATGTCATAATTTTCCTCGCTGGTTAATTTACATATTATTTTTTGTACCGCAAGACCTTTAAAATCAACAAATTTTAGTTTTGACACTACAGCATTTATTTCTAGTAAGTCAAAAAATCTACCAAAACAATAAAAATTCTTTAATTTATGAATCTTTTATTTATCAGCTTAATTCTTATCTGCAAATTTAAATACTTGAATACTAAAATTACTTCCACTACTTTTGGATGTAAACAGTGAGTATCAAATAAAATTATTTTTTTCGTTTTACATTATTTATTGGAATCGTTCTGTAGTGAGTTTTTTAGCTATACTCAGGCTGGAAGACTTCAGTTTTTTCTATTTCAGAATAATATATTAAGTATATTAACACACAGTGTTGTCCAAAGTTTATTTTTTCTATAAACCTTTAGTAATACAGTTACTATTAGCACCAAAAAATAACGATAAAGATAGCTTTTAGAGATAACAAAAGGATTGTATAGTTATTATTAATACCCTGTGATGGCTCTTTCTAAAACTCACCAAAATTAGTGTTGTATCGCTCGATTAATTCAAGCCAAAAAAATTAGTCGCAACTTAATTTATTCTTCCAGTTTAGTAAATAGTCCGTAACTCCATGAAAACAGCACTTGCTTTGGAAAGCACTAATCATGTTATCCAACTTCAAACAATTAAAGCACGCATAATAACCAGTTTGTTAGGAGGTATTCCCCGTCCTTTAGGGACAATTATGAGACAGTGTTTGTACAAAACAATATTTGCGTATATGGGACAAAATGTTTACATTCAAGCAGGTTCAGAGTTTTTAGGTACTAACGCCATTGAAATAGGTAATGATGTTAAAATAATGCGAGATGTTCGCTTGAATGTGAAGGCAATCAATAGTTTTATTCGTTTGGGCAACAAAGTTTGCCTAGATCGAGGTGTTGATATCAATGCTGCTGGAGAAGATTGTTTGCTCGAAATTGGCGATCGCTCCTATCTAGGACCATATGTTTGTATGAGTGGACCTGGTCATATCAAAATAGGTAAGCAATGTCTAATCGCTTCACAAACGGGCATGTATGCTAACAATCACAGAGAATATGGGCTGAGTAGAGAAGGAATTATCATTGAAGATAATTGTTGGTTGGGTACAGGAGTTAGAATTTTAGATGGAGTAACTATAGGTTGTGGTAGTGTAGTTGGGGCGGGAGCTGTAGTAACTAAGGATATCCCTCCTTATTCTGTAGCTGTTGGAGTACCAGCAAAAAGAATAAAAGCCAGTAAGGGTGGTTGTGTTTGATGTTTTTATCTGGTAAAAATTTTTAATATTTGTCTTGGAATTATAGTTTTTTTGAACTATAGTCTTTTTGAGCTATAGTTTCTTTGAGTAATGCTTTCTTAAACTATAAATTTATTATTTTCCCAATTATCAGCTTGCCAATTATTAATTTCCCAATTATTAATTTCCTAAAATAAGGCTAAAGTTTTGAAGCTTGAAGGCTAAAGTAATCCTAAAAGCAGCAATAAAATTAAATTGTATATGGGTGTTGAATCTCTAAAGGAGTATTATGTCCGATAAATGTCAGACTTCTTTTGTCTGCTGCGTTGAGTCCGGTGCGCTTGAGAATTATACGTTGCGAATGATAGAGAGTCTGCGAAAATGGGGAGGAAAGTTTGCAGATGCGCCAATATATGCTGTCACTCCTCGTTTTGGACCTCCTTTATCGCAACATACAAAGAATACTTTTGCTCGTTTAAACGTTAATCATATTCGCTGTAATCCTCGAACCAATTATTCATGGCTTGGTTTTTTGAATAAGCCTTTAGCTTTAGTTGCTGCAGAGGAACGCATAACATCTGAGTCAGTTTGCTGGCTAGATAGCGATATTTTGATCTTAGGCGAACCAGAAGAACTGATTCTTAAGGAAGGAGAAGATTTTGTTGCTTGTGCTTCTGACAAAAATATTGGAAGTGTGGGATTGGAAGACCCTCAAGATAAATTTTGGAAAGAAGTCTACACAATATTCGATTTAAATATTGAAAATATTCCCTGGATCGTAACAGAAAGAGAAAAGAAAAATATTCGTATTTATTGGAATAGTGGAGTTTTTGCATATCGCCGCTCCTTAGGATTTGCAAAAGATTATCTCCAAGTATGTCTTGACATTCTTGATGCTGGAATTGCAAACCATGAATCCAGTATCTTCTTTCACGAGCAAGTAGCTTTAGTTTTAGCCATGCTTAAAAGAAATCTGAAGTGGCGTGCTTTACCTTATTCCTATAACTATGGCATGGGTAGTAAGACTCACAGTCAATGGTACAGTGAAGAACAACTCAAAGCCACTAAAATAGTTCATTATCATGATGCTATGTGGCCCTGGTTTTGGGAAACCTTTGTTGACTGTTTAAATAAAACTTATCCACCCGTCGCCCAATGGCTCAAACCTCTTGGTCCATTAAAAAATGAAGCACCTATACAGTGGCGTGCTACAAGTAAATTGCTTAAAGAAGTGCGAACGCGACAATTAAACAACTACAAGAAAACGTGTAAGGTGTTGTAGTAAATATCAATTTAATTCAATCAAATTAATTTAATCAAAAGTTTGTAGAGACGTCTAATTGCTGTACTACTACATATAATACGTCTCTATAATTTCATAAAGATTATGCAGAAAACTCTGTGAAGCTTATAACAGATTAAAAGTAATATAGCTGCTATGGCTAGCCGTTAACGCCTTCTTGCACAGTCTGTTTTGTTAGCAAAGCGTGTCCACAGGACATATTTTGACTTTTGTTAGCGCCTAGCGATAGCGTACCGTATGTATTGCGTAACCGCAGGTTATATTTTGTTAGCAAAGCGTAACCGCAGGTTATATTTTGACTTGCGCGTAGCGCTATATTTGTCATACAGAAAGTACTGTAGTGACAAACAGCACCCAATATATGTTGCTTTTGTAAAGTAAATAGCTTTCCATTATATTATTCATAAATAAGAACAAAAGAAAAGCTATGTACCATAAATTTTCTGGATGCACTGCAGCGTAAGCCTTTTGAAGACTTTTGAAATATGTTTTAAAAAAAACGATTGCGAATAATGCGAAGCCTATCAAGCCAACATCAAGGGCTAAATCAATAAAGCCGTTGTGGGCATGAGGTGGAACGAAATTCTCGGTCACAGCACGACCAGCTTCCACTGCATAGGGACTTCCTGGAGCCCAAAATGCTGTACGCCCATAACCCAACAATGGTCTATCCATTAATCTAGTGAGAGTTACCCCCCACATCAAAGTACGTCCAGTTAAAGTTGGGTCTTTTCCAAGACCAGCCAAGATATCTACCCAGTAAGCAAAAACTATTGTTCCGACACATCCTAATAACAAAATACCTAGGTCTAAAAATAGTACAGTGACTTTGCCACGCCAGCGATATTTACGGTAGAAAAACAAAGTTAAGAACAGTAAGAACACCATAGTCAAGGAAGTTTTGGAAGTCGAAAGCAAAATTAAAGCAATCGACATAAACAAACATATCCATTTCAAAAAGCGGTGAATTGGTCGCACAGGCACAAATACAAATGCCAATGTAGCCAAAATCATCATACTTCCTAAGTTATTTTTATAACCATATACCCCTTTCCAAGCACCAGGGTGATCTGCTCCATGAATACCAATCTCAGGTATAGCAAGAGCAACGACAAAGCTCATCACAGCACCAATACCAAACGACAAAGCTACGAGTTTGAGCTGTTGCTTTAAGTCGAATCTGGCAGCAAAATATAAACCAAAGGTACTCATTTGCAGAACCTCTCGATTATCTGCCAAAGTTGATGGCAAATAATCAGACCACAGAAATGACAATAGGATCATCGCAATGAGAGCCCAAAGTACTTTACTGCGACCTGCTATTTTCCGGGTACTTCTATGACGAAAAATCATCAACACTGTTGGTCCTAACCATACAATGTATCTGACGATTGAAATCACACCCGTTGGTGCAATTTGAGCAAATATACCTGAAAAAAATAACAACCCTAAAACAGCGATTATTTTTTCTACTTTGTCTAGAGTTGGTTGTGGCATATGAGAGGATTGCCCTGAGGAAGTATATTGATTTTTGTCCTGCGCTTTCGCTCCAATTTGCATTTTATACTTGCTTTGCTTGTAGAAATTAAAATTGGTAGTTATTGCTATCAGCGCCCCTGGAATATTCTTCCTAACGGTAGCGCTATATAGTACTTAAAATCAAAACTGGAAACTATTAATCCCTAATATGTAACCAATAACTAATAATAAAGTCACTAGATACTGGTAGTATTTAATTCTTTTACTTCTCTACCTTCCTGTATTGCTAACAGTATAGATTTGAGAGCAGTTCCCCAACTTTTCTCTACATCATAAAATTGTTCTTTTACCCTAGAACAAGCTCGTCTTTTTGTTTCATAAAGCTCAGGATTTTGATACAGTTCCAGTAATGCATCGCCATAGGCTTGAATATCATTGGGTGGTACTTCCATTACCGCATCTTGGACGTAACAT
This sequence comes from Mastigocoleus sp. MO_188.B34, assembly GCF_030065675.1. Taxonomy (GTDB): domain Bacteria; phylum Cyanobacteriota; class Cyanobacteriia; order Cyanobacteriales; family Nostocaceae; genus Mastigocoleus. The sequence goes on from NZ_JASJDK010000023.1 coordinate 31,038, forward strand.
AAAGCCGGACAAACGGCAGAAGTAACAACTGGACGATGGGCAAGAATACTTTCCCCTACTACCCGGTTGAAACCTTCAACAAAATCAGTTCGAGTTGGAACTATCACAACATGCGAACGACCAAACATCTCTCGCATTTGCGATTTCTTGCAATAACCATGACATATAAAATTTTCTTCTACTTTAGCCTCGGAAGCTTCTAAACGTAAAGGATCTAAGGCTGAACCAGTACCACAAATATCAAATACTATTTCTTTGATTCCCTGCTCTGAAAACCGTTTGGCTATTTCCAATAAATCGAATACACCTTTATTTTCTTCGACTCGTCCAGCAAATAATACCCTGAAGGTTTTGCCATTTTTTGGTGGTTCGGGAATATTCACAAAATCAGCTTGACGAAAAGTTGGAAAAAACTCAAAAATTGGTGGATGTTCTCCTCGTGTTAGTTCATCCACTTGTTTGGCAATATCATGAGAAACTGTTAATATTCCTCGACATTTCTTTCTGAAAAAATAACTCCCCAGTTGCAAGCTCAGTTTATCCGATAAACTTTTAGCCGCATACTTCCGCCATAGAACACAATGTAGGGAAGGCACCACATTAATTCCTAACCAAGAAAATATTGGTAATAAAAACCAGTGGGTATTCCCACTAGAAATAACTGCCACATTTGCCCTGAAGCGAATTGCTCTCACAAGCAACCGTAACGCACACCAAAGTTGTTGCAAATGATATACGATTCCAGAAGCATTTTTTATGGGTACAGGGCAACTTTCAACAATAAATTGCTCTTTGTGCAAATATTCCGATTTCCTTGTCGGAGCGATAACGTACGCGCGAGCATCAAGAGCGCGACAAACTTCATAAAATTGTCTGCAATAAGGTACTGAAACCTGAGAAGGTACATCTTGGTTCTGAATCCAGAAATTGTAAGCCTCAATGACATCTTCAGGACCAGACGCATAAAGAATCCGAAGCTGTTTGGGCATTATTTCAGTACCTTTGTAAATTCCAATAAATTTAAACACAATAGCTTAGGTTGCTTAATGACATCATACAAATAGCCTAGCCTAGTGCATTATTTTCAATTGATTCTCTTTTTGTTCTTTCCCATACTTTTTGAGGTTTCACTAAAAACTTCAAGTAGATGGGAATTTTCCAAAGCACGTAAATAGGGATAATCAAAAGTTTGTGCAGGGGAATATCCGCTCGTCCAAATTTTACCCAAGCTATACTAATCGCTAATAACAAACAACAACCAGCAACTGTTAAAATCATTGCTGGAATCCAAGAAATTCCTAAAATTCCCACCAACAAAGAAATTCCCAAGAAAGTAGACCACATAACTACTAACAAAGATAGAGGCGGTACGGATAAATCCAGTGCACTCAAAAACAATCGCAATCTTTTTTGCTGGAATGCTTCTAAAAGCATCTGGGGAACATAAGTAAGCAAAGTTTGTAAGTGACCGTGTTCCCAACGAGTTCTTTGTTTGGTTGCAGCTTCATTGTCTGAGGGCAAATATCCTTTAACAATAGCTTGGGAACAAAAAACTGGTTCATATCCAGCAAGGGTCAGATCCATACCAAGTTTCATATCTTCAGTGATGTGACCGCTTGCAAGGTCAATACTGCGGATAACCTTCCAAGGGAAAGCCATTCCCGTACCAGTTAACAAACAAGGTAATCCCAAACGTTTTAACCCCTCAAAACGGACTAAATTTTTAACTTTGAAAGCAAAGTTAGAAATTAAATCTTTATATCTGGGGTTGGGAGGAGCTTCCATCAAATAACTTGCTTGTACTGGTTTACCTGTATATATGGCTTGAGCTACAAGCATATCGATCGCACTACTTTCGACGTAGCAGTCAGCATCTACGAATATCACCACATCAGGCGGATCGTTTTCTAAAAAATTCAATCCATAGTCTAAGGCATAGCCTTTACCCTTCAGGTCAGAATTGTAACGCTCTATAACTGTTGCGCCCGCAGCACGAGCAATTTCTGCTGTTCGGTCTTGACAGTTATCAGCAATTACAACCACTTTATCTTCAGGTTTTCGAGCCAGAGACAATTGTTTAAGAGTAGCACAAATAACACTTTCTTCATCATGAGCGGGAATTAAAATTGTAACTTTAGTTCCCTTTGGTCTATTTTTACCACCAGGTTGTAAATTCAACGGAAACAGGGCTGAAAAAGACTCAACAAAAAGCACTAAGCATGGTATCGATACAATTATTGCTCCAGGTATTAACAGGCTCTCGGTAGCAAAAATAGTCATATTATTTACTGGTGTCACAGGTATCTATCGCACCCCTATTTATTTGCTTAATTACTAGTGGTTAATGATCGATCTATGTTTTAGGGCAAAATACAATACGTCAATCTCTTTATTTCTTAGACTTAGGATAATTTGTAATAATTTTTGCAGGTATGCCTACCGCAGTTGCTTTACTTGGAACATCGTTTAATACTACAGCATTGGCACCAATATTAGCTCCATCATTAATGGTGACATTACCAAAAATTTTGGCACCAGCACCAACATTAACATGGCGACCTAATTTTGGCGCATCAAAAGGATGCTCTAAATACCGATTACCTAAAGTTACGCCCTGACGGATGATAGAATCATCTCCAATCTCGCAGTTCCCGTGAATTACAATTGCCCCTTGATGCTCAAAAATTACACGACGACCCAATTTTACCGAATAAGGTAATTCAATCCCGTAGGTATTGCGAATCTTGCGAAACAGCATTCTATATAAAATGCTTAGAGGCGCCCGAAGCAACTTCGGTTGAACTTTCATTCGCCAAACCCCAAAGCGATGTACCGCTACAGCGCGAAATCCCGGCTTAGTCCAATCACGTCCATGGGCAACCCAATCTTCATGAACTTGCTGCCAGATGCTCAAGTTTGTGTTTATTTTGTTGTCTGTATTAATTTTGGCTTGTAATTGTGTGTCCATTACATAATTGCTTGGAATCAGCGTGTTAGCTTTGCGCATGCACTTTATGCTAAACCCCACTGTACTAATGAGGCACAGTAAGGCGAACATGCATATGGCAAAAATGAATTATACCCCCATTCACAATCTCAAAAGCTGTCATGGGGTAAATATATTTTGTAATGAGACTTACGCGAAAGTACAAAAATTTTGAGTAAAGATATTGCAAATACAAATATTGCAAATACAAATAAATCCTGCAACTATTTACTTATTTTGCAAATGCGCAATTTAACCTGAAATAGTTTATTGAACTATTTTTCAGTTTATTTTTTACTTTTTTAAATTTGACCTATGCCGCGAAGTTCTGAATTCTAACTTTCTAACCTGTGAAATTTGGTTCTGAAAATACATTTGTACTTTCGGTTTCTTTAGAATAAGAGTCCGAACGGGAATGATTATAGTAGAAATTGTTCTCGCCGTACTGTCTTACATCTACTGCGTTAACAATCAAACCCATTACATTTACTTCTGCACGAGTTAGGAGGGATTTCGCAGCTAGTGCACTCTTAGAATCAACAAGTCCAGGTCGAGATACAACTAGTACTCCATCAACCATCTTACCCAAAACCGCAGCATCTGCTGTCCCAGCTAAGGATGGAGTATCAAATATAATGTAGTCGTAATTCTCATTGAGCATATCAATCAAAGATGTCATGCGCTCTGAGTCTATGAGAGCTAAGGGATTAGGAGGAACCACACCAGAGGTAAGTACAGATAAGCTTGGAGTTACTTTTTGAACCGCCTTGGAAAATAACTGCTGTCCTACCATCACATTACTTAAACCTACTGAGTTAATTAAACCCCAAAGGTGATGTTGGGCTGGTTGACGCATATCTGCATCTACCAATAGAACTCTTTTACCAGATTGTGCAATAACTGCTGCTAAATTTGCAGCTACTTCGGTCCGACCTTCCCCAGGAACAGAACTAGTGACGACTATTTTGCTAACCTTCTTATCTAGGCTGACGAATTTTAAATTAGCCTGAAGCATTTGGTAAGCTTCGTGAAGCACTGAACGAGGTGATGTGGCAACAATCACCCTGGGAGAAATTCCTTCCAAACCTTCAGCTTCGACAAAGGACGGATGATTCATCTCATACTTGGGAATTAGTCCCAATAAAGTATAGCCGAACAGTGCTTCTGCTTCTTGAGGTGTCTTCAATCTTCGATCTATTAGGTCAACAAAATAAGCTGCAGCAACTCCCAATAGCAGACCAATAAATACTCCACCACCAGCAATCAGGAGATTTTTTTTCAAAGCTTTGACACTACTTTGAATTTTGGCATATTCTAAGATGCTGGCATTACCGACGATTTGCTTCTGGGCAATATTAATTTCTCGTTCTTTTGTCAGTAAATCTTCGTAGCTTCCTTGTGCTACAGATAATCTTCTTTGTATATCTCCTTGTCTTTTTTCCAAGTTAGGAAGAGTATCAGCTCTTTGTCTGTATTTCTCTCGGATCAAAACCAAAGAATTGATTTTATTCTGCAAACCAGAACGGGTAGATTCTATTCTTGCTAACTCAGTTGCTAATCCTTGTTTGATATCTCCCATCTGTAACTTTCCGGGAGCAATCTGTGCATCATAGCCCAAAGATTGATTAGTTCTTTGATCCAATAAAGCTTGTAAATTAGCTTCTTTATTTCTTAGGTCAACCAGTGTTGGATGATTTGGTTGTAGAAGACTGCTATTAGTAGCTATTTGAGCTTGGACTTCCTGGAGTTGCTTAAGGACACCTTGTACCCCTTCATTCTCACTTAACGAAGCAATGTCAACAGAGCTATCAGCGACCTTTAATTGACGACGAATTTGTTGTTCTCGAGCAGTCAAATCTGCTAATTCAGATCTGACTGTATTAATTTCTTCATCAATTTTTGTGATATTTTTAACTGTACCACTAGTTTCTTCTTGCAGGTTGATAATTTTATTTTTTGCCTTAAATCTTCTTAAAGCTTCCGCAGCTTCATTCAGTTCCCGTTTTGCTGTACGTACTTGTTCTTGAATGGAGTCAGCCGCCCCTGAAGCTTCTAAGCGATTTCTTTGAGTGTTATCATCTATATAAGCTTTCATCGCCTGGTTGACAACTGCTTTTGCCAATACAGGATCTTCAGATGAAAAAGAAACTTTTAAAACATCTGTACCAGTAACTGATTCTATATCAAGAGCAAGAGCTCCAGCATCAAGAGGAGCACCATCTTTATCTTTAAGTTTAAGGGTATCAACAACTTCTTTTAAAACTGATTCTGAATTGATTAACAGAGCTTGGGTTTTGAGTGGATTTGCTTCTTTACGAATAGAATCCAGATGTCCAATTTTTTCTCCAACCCCCGTCAGAGAAGAAGCCTTACTAGATTGAAATAATAGCTTTCCGCTGGCTTCATAAGCCGGTTTCTGTAATAACAAACTCAGCCCGGCTAGCCCTGAACATACAGCAAATACTCCCGATGCTATAAGCCAGCGACGTTTGAGAACTAGCAAGTATTTCTGAAGATCTATCTCTTCGGGATAGCCTTTATTTTCCATTGCATTGACCTTTTGATGAGGACACTCACTGAAAAAAACTACAAAACTATTGAGTTATGGGGATATTGATTATATCCAACTCAGTTTTTCATGTAGGTTAATTATTCTTTGTACATTCTCCTATAAGTTTTGGCTAAGGATTTTAGTCTTATAACTCTTTTCTCCTTATGTTTGAAGACCAAGGATTTCTATATAGTAGTAGCCGTTGTTTCAAAATTAGCCATAAAAATGGTAAAGCATCCAACAGATACCTTTTCCATAGTCGTCTTGGTTCATTCAAGAGTCTATATAACCACTCAAAACCAATTTCACTCATCCATTTTGGTGAACGCTTGACATTGCCAGCTTCAAAATCGATTGTTGCTCCGATAGCCAAAAATATATTAATATTTTTCAATTGCTTTTTGTATTTGGCAATCCACATTTCTTGCTTGGGAGAACCTACACCGATAGCCAAAACTGTAGCCCCAGAATTATTAATTAATTCTACTATTCTTTCACATTCATCTTCTTTTTTCTCAAAACCAAATGATGGTGAGTGTGCTGCGATAATAATATTTCTCCCAACCCTAGCGTTAATTTTTCTCTTCGCAGTTTGAACTATTTTCTCTTGAGAACCTAGTAAAAATATCTTGACATTTTCATCATTTTGGTAATATTTGTAAAAAGCTGGAAATAAGTCAGAGCCAGATATTTTTTCTAAAATTGGAGATCCCAAAAAATTAGATGCGTACATTAGTATCTTGCTATCGCAAACTCTGTAATCAGCTTCTTGATAGATGGAATAAAATTCCTTATTTTTCTGTAAGCATACTATGTGATTTACGTTGGGTGTAAATACCACTCCACCGCCGCGTAAATTTTCCAGCAAATCAACCATCTTGATATTGTGAATGGTTGTATTTAATAGCGTCACCCGTCTCATCATTATTTTCAAAACAAAATGAATAAATATACTAAATATTAGTCATTTACTAGGTACAATTAACTAGGATATATCAGCCAATAAATTAGGATAGTCACTTACTCTAACAGTAATTGGGATACTAATAAAAACCAAAAAGTGTTTTAGGTTTATTAAATCTATTTTGAAAGTTTTTTCAAAGCATTTAAGGTCAAATTCAAGGTCAATATTATACCAAGCACAAACCTCAAATCCTATCTTTTTGAATTTAATTGATATGAGTACGTAAAACTACGACCTATTTATATCAATTCAATTTTAATTTTGTTTATTTTTGACATCTCTTTGATTGATAACACTCATCTGAAAAAAAGATGTAAACCATTTTTTGTGCCAGAATTTTTTCAGCTAAAAGAATTGCTGGTTTTCAGTGATTATTTATCCTTAATTGCGTGAAACATCTTTATACACGAAATTCAATCTAGTAAATTATATTGTTTATTTTGTCTGAAGCTCTACATCGGATTGTGAAGCAAAGAACTTTTTACGATAGGAATATGTGTATTTTTAATGAATTTTATTCTACTAATAATTGGTTATAGGGATAGTGCATATAATTTCCAAATACGTATGCCGAACATATAATCCAAATGTACATCTCAGAAATTAAACTAATTCAAAAGTAACCTGTGGGGTTATTCTGATATTTTAAGCCCAAAACAATCTATTTATTCTCTGCACTAGTACTTAGTTATACGATAATTAATATACACTTAAGTAAAGTTTTATTTGCACTAATAAAACTTACATTTTGTGGAATTTAAATACATTACACTGAGTGTATATTTGACACCCTAGCAATCAGATATACTAGGCTTGAGGTAAATTATGTGCTATTGATAAATAGTAATTAATTAAGAAAGTATAAGTTAGATGATATTTCCTGAAAAACATGGGTATGTACTGAATAATTCATGTAAAGCTGGAACATATAAAATTCAATAGTGAAACTTCAATAGGGTATAGAAAATATTTTTTGGTTGAAGCTCAACAAAAAGTTAAGTTGTAAGCGAACAAACCACATTTTACAATGATATCTCATTTGCACATCAATTTTCTTGTATCAACAAGATATCATTTAAGTAGGTGTTTTTTTGATGACACGTAATTAGAATTCATTCCAATAAATTTGGATACAGGTATCAAGTTAAAAAATCAAAACTTGTAGCATTTTTAGTGGCTGACACTTTATTAGGTAAAATTATTTTACACATATTTCTCAATTTATTACCTAACAGTAAAATTCTTTCTTTATCAGACTATTCAATAATTTGTTAGTCTCTGGAGGCAGAATCATACTGTTAGTGTGTTTGTATTTGTACGTGATGATGTTTACAAAGACTGGCTATAAAACCTGGGAATTATAAATTTTGTTCAACGCACAGTCTTAAACCACTCCACAATTCCATCTGCAAGGGTGTTAGCTAATTTTTGTTGAGATTTGGGATTAACTACCCATTCAAATTCTGAAGGGTTACTCATAAAACCCAACTCCAATAAAAGTGAAGGAGCTTCTGCTGGACGGGTTAATGCTAAATTATTCCAAAACACACCATAGGATGGTCTATTAAGTTTTTTGACTAAGTAATTGTGCAAAAATATTGCCGAACTATGGGCTTGGGGATGATACCAAAAAATACCTACACCTCTAGTATTCTCTGCATCTCCATAATCTGGGAGGGCATTGTAGTGAACTGAAAGTGCAAGTGCTGGTTCTTCTCGAGCAATAATTTTTTGACGTTCTCGCAAAGAAACGTCTTGATCGTCTTCCCGGGTCATGACAACCGTTGCACCCCTTTTCACCAAAGCATCCCGTAGTAATTTAGAAACACTTAGATTGACATCTTTTTCCGGATAACCTGTAGGACCAACCGCACCACTTTCTTTACCTCCATGTCCAGGATCGAGTAAAATTTTAATACCAGACAGTGGCTTACGTCGGCTACGCGAAATTCTCGGAGCATGACGTAGCTTTAAGACTAAACTTGTGCCTTCGTAGCTCAGTGTGTGTCCCCATTGCTGTTCTGATTTAACATTAAAGGTGTATCGTACCTGACTTGGGGTTATTTGCTGCCAGTCCAGTCGTGAAATGAACGGATTATCATCCAAACGAATAATGTCAGTTTGTGCCGTCGTGTTGTGTAGGGTAAGAGAAAAAGTGCGATCGCTTTGGTGGACGCTAATAGGTACCGGAACTTGTAGTGGGAAAGTTATCTGAGTAGCATCAGAAAATTTTCGCGATCCAACACTACGAATTACAGTTGCTGGCGGGATAGCACCATTCAAAATCTGGGTTTCTTTACCGTTAATCCAAGCACCGTAGTCCAAACGTAACCAGTCACCTTCCGAGCCAGTAATTGCCGCTCTTGTTCCCTTTGGTAATGGCGTCAGTCTAGAATAATTAGTACTTGGTCCCGTACGTGCTACCCCTGCATCCGCTGTGACCTCAACCACTTGTAGGATTGCTGGTGAAAGAATAGATACTTTACCTGGTGCTCTTTGAGTAAATTTCTTGCCTTTAAGGTCAAGCTTATAAACGGGTTGTCCAAAATTCCCAGATCTTCCTACAACAGTACAACCTGCATATTTACCACCCATTTGTTTGTTATAAGGCTGATTTGTTCCCGTTAAGGCTGCTAAATTGCTTGGTAATTTAGCTTGTTGTGGTTGGGGATAAAGACGAATGTTTCGATAGCCTAATCTAACGGATACCTTGCCATCCGGGGGTGCTATAGCACTAAAACAGATCCTATCATCTGGCATTCTGGCTATATCTACTGCTGGAGTTAGAGAATTTACAGCAAATGCTAATCCTCGGGGAATTTTTGGTTCAGTGGCTACTCTAGTCACCACTATTTCAATTTTTTGGTTTCCGTGGCGGACTGTAAACTTATTATCTCCTAATTTCAGGGGAAAACTGGGAGCAAAATGACCAGCTTGGGAACGTGTTATTGACCGATCATTTATGAAAACCTGTCCGGTTTGCGGTGCTGTACCAATGAAGAAAATTTTATCCGAAGATGTTTTATGGTTCGTCCGGGGATAAACCACCTTCAGAGACTGTTCTTGTGCTACAGCAGGGGAGTGATTAACGATGATAGGCGTTAACAGAACTAATCCAATAAGAGGTTTGACGTTAACAGAAAACAAATTTCTCAACATTTACTGTGGCACAATGACGGGATGTATTTTTTTAGAGGTTGCTAGAAATTCGAAATACTATGACTAAGTTTGTATTTGTCACTGGTGGTGTTGTTTCCAGTATCGGCAAAGGAATTGTAGCAGCTAGCTTAGGTCGATTGCTAAAATCGCGCAACTATTCTGTGTCGATTCTTAAACTTGACCCTTATATTAATGTCGATCCGGGCACCATGAGTCCTTTTCAACATGGTGAAGTGTTTGTCACTCAGGATGGGGCAGAAACTGATTTAGATTTGGGGCATTATGAACGCTTTACCGATACTTCCATGTCTCGCCTTAACAGTGTTACTACCGGCTCAATCTACCAAGCTGTTATTAACAAAGAGCGCCGGGGTGATTACAACGGAGGTACAGTTCAGGTAATACCCCATATTACCAATGAAATTAAAGAAAGAATATTAGGGGTCGCTGATTATACTCAGGCTGATGTATTGATAACTGAGATTGGCGGCACCGTAGGAGATATTGAGTCTCTGCCGTTTTTAGAAGCAATTCGCCAGTTTCGCAAACAAGTAGGTAGGGAAAACGTGCTGTACATGCATGTTACTTTAATACCTTGGATTGCTTCAGCTGGTGAAATGAAAACAAAACCAACCCAACATTCAGTGAAAGAACTGCGGTCCATTGGTATTCAACCAGATATTTTGATTTGCCGGTGCGATCGCTCCTTACCCCAAGGTATTAAAGAAAAACTTTCTTCATTTTGTGATGTTCCAGTTGAGTGCGTAATCCCAGCGATTGACGCCAAAAGCATTTATGAAGTCCCGCTAATATTAGAGCAGGAAGGATTAGCTTTCCAAGCGCTTTCATTATTGAATATGAAGCAACGTCAAGCTGATATAAGTGAGTGGCGGAATTTAGTAAAAAAATTATATAGTCCCAAACACCGGGTTGAAATTGCGATTGTCGGCAAGTATGTTAGCTTGAGTGATGCTTACCTCTCTGTAGTCGAATCTCTACGCCATGCAGCGATCACAACCCATAGTGAAATACATATCCGTTGGGTGAACTCAGAAGACTTGGAAGTAGAGCCAGCACAGATACATCTGAAAGGAGTTGATGCTGTAGTGGTTCCTGGTGGTTTTGGAATTCGGGGAGTTGATGGTAAAGTTGCTGCAATCAAATATGCCAGGGAACAAAAAATTCCTTTCTTAGGATTATGTCTGGGAATGCAGTGTGCAGTAATTGAATGGGCGCGAAATATTGTTGGCTTAAAAGATGCTCACAGTGCCGAATTTGAGCCACTTACTACAAACCCAGTTATTAATCTTTTGCCAGAGCAGCAAGATGTTGTTGATTTAGGTGGAACGATGCGTTTAGGGATTTATCCTTGTCGCCTTAACGCTAATAGCTTAGCTGCTCGACTATATGAACAAAAAGAAATTAATGAGCGACACCGCCATCGCTATGAATTTAATAATGCTTACCGTAATTTATTCTTAGACTCCGGCTATGTAATCAGCGGAACCTCACCCGATGGACGCTTAGTAGAAATGATTGAACTACCGGAGCATCCATTCTTTATTGCTAGTCAATTTCATCCTGAATTTATTTCTCGTCCAAATGCACCCCATCCTTTGTTCAAAGGTTTAATGGAGGCTGCGATTGTTTGCTCTCAAACTTCATCAATTCCGCAAACCCCGGTACAAGTATCTTAAGTCTGCCAAAATTTTGATATTTTGTCCGGGTATATACGCAGAACGTTACAGTACTTAACCCCTTATACTTGCCATAGGGGATGTTGTACTAAAGTATGCTGACGACATCAAGACAAACAAACTTGAGGAGATGAGGGTGGCGTACTGGGCAAAAATAGTTCACGAGAGAAATGAATATGTAGTGAATTTTGAGCGAGTGACTGCTTTTTGCTGTGAAGCAAATGGCAGAGTAACGTTTTGGCTACCAGATTGTGCAATACCCATCGTCATTAATCCCTTAAGTAACCCCCAAGACTATAAAAAAGTTCTGGAGTACATCAAGCGATTTACAGAGTTGGAATTTGAGAATACTTATTGGGTAAAAATTTTCTACGACAGAAATGAATACATTATCAATCTCAACTGTATTAGCTCTTTTTGTCACGAGCCAAATGGCAGGATAACATTCTGGTTGCCAGATAGTACCATACCTATCATAATTAATCCTGTAAGTAACTCAGATTCTTACAAAAAAGTCTTAGAGTATATTCACAAGGAAACGGGATATTATTTTACAGAAAGTCAAAAGTAAAGTTATATCGGACATTTGATTATCTACTCTAGATTTATTTGTAAATTAGAACTGCCAATTATCCATTACCTTTTACCAATTACCGAACTAAGGCAAGTGCTAATTTGGTAGCACCAAGCATTCCAGGTGAGTTACCCAACTTAGAAGTTAATATTTCTAAGCCAATGCGAGAAGTTGGCATGACTCGTTTTTCAACTTCTGCGATCGCAGTTGGTAAGAAAAAAATTGCACTAGCGCTAAAACCACCTCCAATTACAATTGCTTCTGGGGTAAGGACATAAATTAAGCTGGTTAAGCCAACACCCAAATCACGACCATATTGTTGCCAAAGTTTTAAGGCATTGATGTCACCACTTCTCGCAGCCTCAGCTAATTCGTGGGGCTTTTTACCAGTACGCTGATAAATAGCGGTAGCAGAGGTGAACTGTTCTAATGAACCTTGATTGCCACTTTTACACTTCGATCATTGAGCCTTGAAAGTAATTATACTTAATTCTCCTCCAGTCCCTTGATGAGTAATAAATAAATTGCCGTTTAGAATTATGGCACCCCCAATTCCAGTACCCAAGGTCAGAAGAATAAAGTTCTGAAAATTACGACCAGCACCCAACCAAGCTTTACCTAAACCCGCACAGTTTGCATCGTTTGCTATAACTGCTGCTTTACCTGTCCTTGCTTCTATCTCCGAAGCAAGAGGAATATCATACCATTGAGGTAAATTAATTGCAACCTTCGCTATTATCCCATTTGCATCGGCAGGTCCGGGAGTTCCTATACCAGTTGCTCAAGTTTGATTTTCTGTATCTATTTTGGCGCTCGCATCTACCATTGTTGAGATCGCTGCTTCTGGAATCGCCAGTTGGGGAGTAGGTACAGTTAGGGACTACAAACAGCTACCCATCAGCAGTAAACCTTCCTAACTTAATAGTTATTCCTTGGAAGCCAATGCCCACTACTTGAAAATCATCCACTGAAACTTTTTCAAATGATTTTGTGTCAAATGTTTGACTAATAGCTCCTATTTTTTATATTTATTTATAGCAGTTGTAGCGAACAAATTCGCTAGGGTAAATATCATAAACTAAATTATTGAAATTTTTTGTATTGAAAATATTTGTAGTTTGCCATAACGGTTCTGCTCGGTCGGGAATAGCATACGCTTGTTCTAGCCCGCTACTTGGGGGATAAAAACTTGAATTACTTTGCCAAGAAACCAATGGAGTTCCTCGCAATATACCAGTTAGGGCAACAAAAAGCATAAAACCGCCTGCAGCTGCAGCAATTAGAGATAAGTTATCTTTCACACCAAAATCTCACATAAAAGTACAACAGATAATCAATCGTGTTAGACCATGAAGTTAATGTGTTAGTGGTATTTGTACTGAGTCAAACACTAATAACAAACTACTACTCCATAAATACGAATTTCCAACAACAAATAATCTACAAGCAAATTATTCTTTTCCTGTGCGGGGATTGATAAACTCATTCAATCCCTCACCAAGTAAAGATAGTCCCACAACCATTAAAGTCATTGCCAAACCAGGAAATAGTGTTGTCCACCAAATCCCTGTGGGTAAAGCTTCTAAGGCTTGGCGTAAATCGTGACCCCATTCTGGTACTTCCGCTGGTAATCCCAAACCTAAAAAACCCAAGCCTCCCAAAACCAGAATTGCATCTGCAGCATTCAAGGTGAAAAGCACGGGTACGCTTTGAATTACATTTAAAAACAGATACCTAGAAAGCACCTGCCAAGTATTTGCTCCCATTGCTTGGGCTGCTTCAATGAATACCTCTGTTTTCACGCTAACTGTATGATTGCGGACAACTCTATAATATTGAGGTATGTAAGCAATACTGATTGCGATCGCGGCGTTTAATATTCCCCTACCGACAACAAAAGCTAAGGTAACTGACAATAGCAATCCTGGTAATGTGTAAATACTGTCCATCATAAACAGTAATACCCGATCTAGCCAGCCGCCTAAATAGCCACTTACCATTCCTAATGGTACCCCAATAGCCATACTCAGCGCTGTTGCTAAAATTACTACCTTTAGCGCAGCTTGTATGCCAAAAATTGTCCGAGAAAAGATATCATATCCCAGACGACTAGTGCCAAACCAATGTTGCAATGAAGGTAAGGTGTGAATTGGATTGTCAAGAAATTCAGTTGGGTCTTGTAGTAAGCCCAAACCTTGAAACAAAGGGGCAAACAAAGCGAGAAAAATAAATCCTAGAGTAATAATTAATCCTATAAACGTTAACTTTTGGGAGAGATTAGGATTTTTAGTCAAACGAAATAATCTAGGTAGGGAAGTTTTGACAACTGTCATATAAATATTTACAGATTATGAATCATAATTTATGTTAATGCCTATCCCTTGTGGTGGCTTTGCATATATTTTTATCACTCTAAGCCCTCAAAGGTAAGTTGTAACAGAAGAAAGTTTCAATTTCGCAAGTAATTTTCTCAACTCAATATCAAAAACTCAATGCTTTACACTACCACTTGTATAGATAATATGTAATTTTTAATGATAAATTAGTGCAAAAGATGTTATTATTACCACTCCTGATTCCTAACCTCGAATTACTGTTGGTTACCCCATAGAATTCTCTGACACCTCCATAAATGGAGAATCCCCACGCGTAATACATGGTGAATTACAAGAACTTTCAGTATTAGCGCAGAGCATCAGCAGGATATTACAAATGATAAATTATTTAAATTACTGGAAATCACAAATTACTGGAAATTAGTTCGCGGTATTGACTTTTTTGCTTCACACCTTTGACTTCATGTAACAATTCTTTATTTTTGAAAAATTGGATTGTTGGGGTTCCAGTAACACCAGCTTGTTCAGCAATTTCTCGTTCTTCATCGATATCAATTTCTACAAAATGAATTTTCCCATCAAACTCATCTATTACTTTATTTAATATGGGTTTGAGTGTGTGACAGGGTCCACAACCAGGAGCGACATATTTGACTATCAACAAGCGATCGCTATCGTGAAATAGCTTTCTCAGAGCATAACTACCTACATGGCGCATCTGATCGATATGAAATCCTTCTGGTGCTGCGCTTGTAGTTGAGTGCTTTTCCCGTTTCTGCTCTATTGCTTCTGCTGTTTGATGAAATTCTTGCACCAAGTTATTCATAGATAACCAACGTTCTGCGAGTAACGCCGCCATGCAGCCCGTACCAGCAGCAGTGATAGCTTGACGATATTCATGGTCTTGTACGTCACCAGCAGCAAATACTCCTTCTAAACTGGTTTCTACTGAACCAGGCTTGGTAACAATGTATCCCCCTGCATCTAATTCCAATTGTCCTTGAAATAAAGATGTATTGGGGTTGTGACCTATGGCGTAAAACAAACCTTTTGCTTGTAGTTCTTTTTCTTCGCCAGTTTTGCGGTTACGAACTTTGACCCCTTCCATCCAGCCATTTCCGAATACATCCACGGCTTCTGTATTCCAGTGGACTTCGATTTTGGGGTTATTTAAAACTCGGTCTTGCATCGCTTTGGACGCTCGCATTTGCTCGGAACGCACCAATAAATTAACCTTAGAACCATACTTAGTCAGGTATGCAGCTTCTTCTGCAGCCGAATCACCACCACCAATCACTGCTAATTCTTGACTGTTAAAGGTTGGTGTCGCACCATCACAGATTGCACAAGCAGAAATTCCCCGACTCCAATATTCTTTCTCGCTTGGTAACCCCAAACGTTTTGCCGTCGCTCCTGTCGCAACAATAATTGTATTAGCTTTAAATTCACGCTCTTCCGAACGCACCGTAAAAGGGCGTTGAGACAGATCTACTTCTGTCACATCTTCCGTATATAATTCGGCTCCCCAGCGTTCAGCTTGAGCTTTCATATTATCCATTAAGTGCGGTCCCGTAATTCCTTCAGGAAAACCTGGGAAATTTTCAACCTCGGTTGTCGTCATCAATTGACCCCCAGGTAATCCCCCCGCTTGGAAACCTTCGAATACCACAGGTTTGAGATTTGCTCTGGCTGCATAAATCGCTGCTGTGTATCCAGCAGGACCAGAACCAATTATCACTACATTTTCTACTGCTTGATTGGTCATTGTATTCATAATCATAACGACTACGACTAATATAACACAATCATAACTTATCGAACCTTTATTCAAGTATGAGGGTTTGGGAAGAGTAGAAACTCTTTTGTATTCTGCTAAATCCCAAATCAAGGCGCATAAATGCAAATATTTTTCTGGTTATTACTGTTTCGTCACAGTTGTAGTGATCGCTGCAGTCATCATCCCACACCCATACTTTCTAAAAAATATTGGCTTTAAAAAGCTTCTAAATATGATGAGAGCAAAGGATTCAGCCTTCACTTTGAAAATTACTCCAAAAAATTTTTTCAAGAGTGATATGAAACGATTTCGAGGTGGGTAAGTTATTTCTAGAAACCAATAAAACAGTATTTATCATAAAAGGAAATCCAGATATGAATACCAGTTTAAAAGCTAAGCTTATTCAAAACTTATCGAGTAAAAATAAAGGTGATGAAGGTTTTACTCTAATTGAATTATTAGTTGTAATTATCATTATTGGAATTCTTTCTGCTATTGCATTACCATCTTTTTTGAACCAAGCAAATAAAGCGAAACAATCTGAAGCAAAAACAATTGTTGGTTCTATGAATAGAGCCCAGCAAACATATTACTTAGAAAATAACGAATTTGCAGATAAAGATGGTTTTGGTGGATTAGGTCTTGGTGTTAAAACAGAAACTGATAACTATAAGTATGAAATATCTGGTGGTGGTACTGGTAAGACATTAGTCACCAACCAAGCACAATTGAAAGCAGCAAAAAGTGCACTCAAAGCTTATATTGGTGGAGTTACTGTAGGAACTGTTAAAGATACAAATGAAGCAACAACTATAGCTACACTGTGTGAAGGCTTAAAACCTGGAAGCGCTGGCGGAAAAGATGGAAAACAGGATGTTACTGCTACTGCAAACGAAGTTAAATGTCCTGCAGACTATAAGAGTTTATCTAGCTAATAATTGAGAGTTATCATAAATTTTATTTACTCAAAATAATTCTCTGTTTGAAGTGGGTAGAAAATCTATCCACTTTTGTTTATGAAATTAAAACTGTACTTAATATAATAAACTTTTATTTTTGTTTGGCAATTGTTAAATTGAACTGATAAGCTTATGTCTGATAAACTATAATTCATGGCTAATGTTAATTATATTCAGCCTTGTATCTCAAAGTTTTCAAGAACCGGCTTAAATCACGTTTGTGTAAGTCTCACGAATTTACGTTATTTCAGTTTCTAATTCACATAAGGCGTAATTCATTAGGAATCGCTGTCAGATGAAAATATTTTTTCCCAGATTGTATTTTTAGCTGTATCAGAGAAATTCTTCTCACAGTAACGGATAGAAAAATTTGTCCCAACTGTCACCAGTTGTCAGTTGAATTTATCAATTCTGCAGAAAATAGAACCTCAAGATTTAACAATATTCTACATTTATTAATTAATTAGGCGTAGTTTAAATTACTTATGCTGCAACCCAGGCGTGCCGCACAGCCAAAAATAAAATTAATTATGACTTTATGTTATCAGATGGACATAACACTATTTTTCTCTCATAATTATAAATTGTTAGGTCATGAAAGCGTAACTGTGTAAGAAATAAGTTGTAGCATAATCTTTATTTGGTTAAGTAGTAATACATGATTTTTATTGTCTTTCGTATACCCGGATGTCACCCAAATATAGTAAGCTCTATCTGAAAAATTAAAATTTTATAAAGCTTTTTTTGATTTTATGTTAGGAGGTCGATGTTTGCGATACTCTATATGAAGTCTCACTGCATACAGCAAATATCTTTAGATCCATACTCTAGCTAATCGTCAATGATTAATTCCAAAAAATCGATTAATTACTATGAATCCTTAATTCAAAGGATTTGCCAGTAAAAAGGCGGTTTTTAGATTCCTATGAAGAGCAAATACAGGCAAATAGGCAGAAGTGTTAAGATGTTTGCAATTAGCAATGTGAATGGTGATGCCAATCATTCATTAAGGTCAATACCCTGCTGAGTTTTATTGATTAGGGTAGTGATTACCGTACAAATGAGTTTTACTGTTACTTTATTGAGTTAAGTATGGTATAGTTAAAAATGCAAGACTTGCTTTGCCAAAGTACAAAACTCTACATATAAGTAATGGTCTGAAGTTTGCTTGTAAAGCGGTTTTGATTTCAAGTATTTACTAAAACAAATCAGAGTTCAATTGAGGTTATGGCTCAACAAGTAATTCACCCCATGGTGAAGTTGCAACGGAACGTGCAATCACTGGTAGATTCAAAAATTATCAAGCCTAGCGATAGTATTTTAAAAATCGCTCTACTTTTTGGTGAGGAATGGCAATATTGGAAGCGCGAACTACTGGACTTTGGTTTCAGTACCCAGGATCCAGTTAGTGAGTTGTTAGCAGTAGAAGCTTGGGATGAGGAGTAAGATAGCTATTTTAATTTATTTTTTGCAGAGACTCCCACCGTAATTAGTGTTATGTATGGATTGTTTTGAACTTTTCAAATTACGATAGATTATAAAAACTTAAAGGATTTTTTATAGTCTTGCCAAGTCTGAGAGATAAGTTCATAAGTTGGGTAACAAACTTACTAAGACGAGTTACCTTTTTTGCGAAATAGTTAAAGTACTGCGATTGTGATTTTGGGTTTACCAGATATTTCACTCCAATTAGTGACGATCGCACTTAGTACTTGACTGGGATAATTGACATCGGCGATGCATTTATCTGCGATCCAAGACTAATAAAATGTTTGCATTATTGTGCTTGAAACGATCAAATTTTTGGCTGTGAATGGAAGTGAAGATACGATAGGAACGTAGCGCAGCTACAGGCAACA
This sequence comes from Mastigocoleus sp. MO_188.B34, assembly GCF_030065675.1. Classification (GTDB taxonomy): domain Bacteria; phylum Cyanobacteriota; class Cyanobacteriia; order Cyanobacteriales; family Nostocaceae; genus Mastigocoleus. Next base: position 49,900 of record NZ_JASJDK010000023.1, read on the forward strand.
GCTCCGCTAATGACTTTTGTTCGCGCTTAGCGTTAGAAACATCTACGATGTTAGCGACAGCGTGACGTTGGTCATGAGGCTTTGCCGCGTTCTAAGGGTATCGTAGGTTATGACGCTGTAGACACTGAAGTGTCTGTGCTTACGCCCCGCCTTGCTAACACTTTATGTTTGCCCGCATCCTGACGGATGAACAGCTTTGCTGTCTATAACGCGTCACACTACGTTAATGCCTGACTGCCGGTCACATTTTAACTTGCGCGTAGCGCCATAAATTGCAAAAGACTAGTAGAAAATGGTTTTAAAAGAGCATACAAGATAATATCCTTCATACCTAGACATCAGTTATCCAGATAGTTTTCTTGATATTTTTTGATGGGTGATATATTTGTTTATTCCAGGATTTTTGAGTACTTCTTAGCAAACATAATTTTAGATAAGTTTATGGTCTGGAAATTAGCCGTAAAAATTTTTGTTCCCTGTATTATCCCAGCATCCGCACAGAGCCAATATTATGAATTGTGTTTTTTTCTCGCAATTTTGAGTGATAATTAATACCTCTATCTTGTTTTTAAAGACATAGCGTTATGTTATTGGGTTAAGGTATCAATAGAATCTAAGCCTATTATGAGTAGTTTTTTAGTGCTTTGATGGGTCTCTTCCACCCAGGATACTCTGGCGTGACTACAGGTTATATTTCACTTATATAACGCTGTGTAATAAGGTTAGAACATTAATTAGTAAATCCTGTTTGTCGTAGATGCCCCAAAAGCTAGTGGCAATCACCCAAAGCATTGGCTAGCTCTTTTGCTGTTTGATAGCGATCGCGCGGTAGAGGTTCTGTAGTGCGATCTATAACCTTTTTTAGTTTGTCAGTAAATGTAGGGATACTACTAAGATCGAATCGAAAAGAATTACCGCGACGACGATAAAACTTAAATGGATTTTCCCCAGAAAGTAGAAAAATTAGTGTTGGTCCAATAGCATATAAATCGGACTGGGTCAAAGGCTGTCCTCTTTCTTGTTCTGGTGCACAATAGCCTTCAGCACCTATACGAGTTCCTGGTGTAGTACCAATTTCTTTAACTGCACCGAAATCTAAAACCATGATGTGATTATCGGCATTTCTTACCATCAAGTTAGCAGGTTTGATGTCCCTATGAATCAAAGGTGGTTTATGACTGTGAAGATATTCAAGAATATCACAAGTTTGAATCATCCAAGTAATTGCTTGACTTGGCAATACAGGACCATTTGCGCAAATTAATTTTTCTAAATCCTTACCATGGACTAATTCCATTGCCAAATACTTTTTACCTGCTTCTACAAAAAAATCATAATATTTGGGAATACCAGAGTGATTGAGACTGCGAAGGGTATTCGCCTCACGTTCAAATAATTCTTGCGCCTTAGAAATTTTTGCCATATCAGCATTCATTTCTTTTAATACCAATAGTTGGGATCGATCAACAAATTTACCTCTTTCGTTCCAAGCGAGGTAAGTAGTTCCCATCCCGCCTTGTCCCAAAGGACGCAAGACTTGATAATGACAAATTCTTTGTCTTATATTTAACGGCTGTCCGCAGTGAATACAAAATAAGTTGCCAGCTGAATTTCCTTCATGCTTACAATTATTAGTAGATTTATTACTTGTTGGAGATGGGCTAGTAAATGGTTTTTCGGCATTCACTGGATTAATTTCGAATTTTAATAACGGACCTCCCTGGGCTAGTTGTAATTCTGAGTTATCTTCGATATTTTGCAATTTGTTGCTAGTTACCAAAACACCATTGAGAAAAGTACCGTTAATACCTTGACTAATCATTTGCCAACCAATACTTCCATCAATATTACGGGTTTGACGGATTTCTAAATGATGTCGAGAAACAAGATTATCAGTTAAAACAATGTGATTGTCTACAGCGCGACCAATGCGAATGATTGACTCGCCTTCAAAATGCCATTCCCGAATTGGCGTTTTTTGTTGCAGTTTTAACAAAGTCAGCGCGATCACACTTTTAATTTAGAAATTGAAGATTGAATAGAAGCTAAAGATTGAATAGAATCAAGAAAACTGAGCAAGTATCTGCAAAATTAAACAGCCCAATAAGTTTTTCCTAATATTTGCAGGTAAATACCCTTTCTCAAACAAAATTTATCAAAGACTGTAAGAAGAAAGATTTACTGTGTTTTAAGTAAACATGCTGTCAAAAACAAAATTTGAAGACATTTGACTTAGTTTATAAGTTTAGTCCTCTATTTGGGTTCTTAGGTCAACATAATAGGACTAATTTTTCATCTTTTGACATTGTTAACAACGAACATTTGTTCCAACTTTTGAGCGAATAAGTACTGCTGTAATATTGTCATGACCATTGTATTTGTTAGCCAGATCTATTAACTCTCTAAGTCCAGATTGTAAATTAGCATCACTTTTAAGCAAAGGTTGCAAACTTTCTTGCCAGTGATTTTCTAATAAATTGTTATCCGACAAACCATCTGACACTAAAATAAATAAACTATCTTCATCAATATCAAAAAATTGTACTTCTGGAGCAATAAAACTATCATCTCGCGGCCCGAGCGCTTGTGTCAATTGATACGCATCAGGACGAGAGTAAGCAATGGAAGGATCCACCCCTCTAATAATTTCTCGCTGACCGACTTCATGGTCTACAGTGATTTGTTCAAACCCACGTTTGCGAGTTAAACGGTAAAGACGGCTATCACCGACATGAACTGCTGCGACGTTGGTATCCTGTATTAAAACCATTACCAAGGTTGTTCCCATCCGTCCGATACCAGAACGGGCTTCTTGTTGGTTGACATCATAAATGGCTTTGTTTGCAGAGTTCACAGCTTCCAAAATAGTTTCTTTACTGGGTAAGGTATCTATCCAGTGCTTTTGAAAATATTCTCGTAGAGTATCAACTGCTAATTTGCTAGCAACTTCTCCCCCCGCATGTCCGCCCATCCCATCACAAAGAATATACAAGCCGCGCGCTCCAATATTTCCACTTCTGGGTAGCTCCAGCTTACTAATTTTAGTTTCAATTCCAAAGTAATCCTCATTGTGGTCGCGTTGAGATCCTACATCTGTTACTCCTGCATCTTCCAAACTAATAAGATGGAGAGGTAATGTTACTGTTGGTGAATCTTCATTCATTTTTTCCCCTTCTTCTATATCATCATTTACTTGTAAAAGTGTTGGTGAAGCAATATTGTTTGAATATTGCAATTGGGTACCTATCTCCTCTAAACGCAGCTGTAACTGCTTCAAGGTTTGGATTTTACCAAATTCTAAATCCCCCAATAACTCAACAAAAGCACCAACCTGGGTTCGTTGAGATTGACGAAACAAAGCTTGCCAAATCCTTCCCAAAGCTTGAACTTTCAATGGTGAGTTTTGTACGGGTGTATGTGTCCCTTTTTTTGCCAAAGATGAAATTCCAACATTATTTATATCGTCGCTGACAGAATCAAAGTATAGCTTTTGTAAGGCTACCGCTTGGTCTTCATCCAGCTTAAGATTAGGTAATTGCAAGAGACTTCGGCAACAATTGAATGGTTCGAGAATTTGCCAAAGTACGGTCATTTGGTGACAACAATGTAAAATTTGGAATGATGTAGTTGTATCTGCACTCCATAAATCCAACAGTGATTTCCAATTAGACCTATCTTCAAGCAAAATTACTTGCATATCTCCTTGTTGCCATGCATCATGAATTAGGGGTACCCCATAATGCACTTGAGGATATAAAGCGACATAAGTTTTAGCAACATCTGGTATTAGTTCTGATTTTAGTACTTCACTATTAGTCTTTCTAGAAATATTTTCTAAAACTGCCGTGAGTGGTGATATCTGATATGGTTGGGAGTCCAATACTTTGACACAAATCTCACTTTCTGCTTCAAATTCCTCCCAAATGGGTAGATTTTCTAATAATTGGTAGCGTTGTTGTGAGTCTAAATGATAACCTACTTCCAGTGGTAGAAAAACAACTTGTTCGGAACTAATTAGTTCGCTATTACTTGTTGTTTCGGTTTCTTTTGAACTATCCCCGCTAGATTCCCCTCTATTAACCGTAATTTGTCCCGTTGGTGTTTTGACAATGGTTGCTAACCATACCACTCCACATTCAGCACCACAGCTTTCACACTGCTTGGCATTAATTGCCACACCAGTGCCACATTCGGGACAGATCTTTTGGGTCAGGGAAGTACCGCAGTTTTGACAAAATTTATTGCTATTCGGATTCTCAAATTTACACTGAGGGCAAATCAGCATTTCGGAAGTTCCTTCATTCCCGTTCCAAGGTGCTCCTATCAACTACAATTGCAATTACCATTTTTTCACATACTTGAAGTACATTTATTGGTAATAGATTGCATTTTTAGTGGATAATTTATATAACATTATTAATTATTATGTATATTAACGCTTAGTTTTAAATTATCGGCAAGTGAATTACTACAAATAAGTTGTCATCAAATTGAAATAGTGTGCATACATCAACATATATCTTAACAATTTAATTAGTTTCATAAACAATATAAACAAAGTATAAGTAAATTAACTTTAAATGCTAGCTCCCAGATAAACTCAGTTTATTAGGATAGTTTTATTGGTGTAAATAATCCAAAGTAAAGATATCTGTGTATAGTATGATTTGAACAGATATACTCGATGATATTTCGGTTAAATTTAGAAATTGGTTGAATTTAGAAATTGTTTAAACTTAAATAATATACTGGATAAGATATTTCTAGGCTTGACAGAAGATATATAAATTTTCCAGATTTTTCCAGATTTTTATGCCAGAGTTTTACTTTAACTTATGTCGGTTCAATCTAGTCAATAGGTAATTGAACTGTAAAACAAGTATAGTTTGAATCACTCTTGACTGTAATATTTCCTCTTAAAGACTCAGTAAGTTTTTCCACTAATGCTAAGCCTAAGCCGGTTCCACCTTGTTTACAAGGATCATTACTGGGAATTTGGTAAAACTTATCAAAAATACGAGCTAATTCAGCTTCCGGAATTTCTACGCCAGTATTTGTGACCTGAAACTGAATGTTTTGAGATTTAACTCGGACACTCATAATAATTTTTTCCCCAGAAGGACTAAACTTATAAGCATTAGTCAACAATTCAATGATGATACGTTCCAAGGTAAATGGATCGCAAGTTAGTAAAGGAATATCACTTGCAATATCTAATTGCAGGTCATGCTTGCAGCAATTACATCGTCGCGATTGAAATACTCTCACTACCTGTGACAGCCATTCTGGTACGGAAATACTTTCAAGAACCCATCCCTGGGGATTGTTATCCAAGCGTTGTAAATCTAAGAAATTGTCGATTAAGGTAATTTCTCGTTCGCATTCATTATTTAATATTTGTAAATAAATATCTGCCTTGGATGGGATCTCGTATCTGGCTTCTGATTGTGTTGGAAGGGATTTATCCCTCTGTTCCAAGATTATTCCTAACATCTGAATAGCCATCTTCATATTACTCAATGGCGCGCGCAATTCATGGGATATCTTACCAAGAAATTCATCCCTTAGGTGGTTCAGTGCTATTTTTTCTTCTAATTCTTTTTGTAAAGCCTGCTTGCTTTTTTCTAATGCTGTTTTTGCAAGATTACTTTCAGTTATATCAACACAAGAACCGATATAGCCTAAGAAATTACCAGTTTTTTCATCAAATCTAGGCGAACCTCGGTCTAGAAGCCAACGATATTCGCCATCAGCTTTTTTACAACGATATTCGATTTGGAATTGTTCTTTTGTGCTGAATGCTTGTTCAAAACTATCCAAGTATAAATTTTTATCATCTGGATGAATAAGTTCTAACCAATCTAAATCGGATGGTTTTCGATGATAGATTATTTGTTCTGGACTTTTCAGTTTGCAAGTCCACGTATCATAACCAATGAACGTAAGTAACTGCTTGTTGAACAATGAATAGCATCCATCGGAGCTACTCATCCACGACATCACTGGAATATCATCCACGGTAGCCCCAAGGAACCCAAAATCTTGCTCGCTCTCTTCCATTGCATATTTTGTGTGCTTGCAGGCGGTAATTTCTTCGAATACCATCAGAATTACGGGCTTGTGGTCTTTACTTGCTGAGGTTCTAGCATTAATTTTCACCCAAGCAAGATTCCAGCCCGGACATTCCAGCTGAAAATACCAATAGTGATTCTTATTGCCTATAGTTTGATTTGATAATCTGGTAAAAGCTTCAGTCAATAACGGTTTTTCAGAAGCAGCGAATAACTGGAATACAGATTTTTTGAGTAAATCCTCAGGTAAATATCCTAGGGATAAAGCACCTATTCGGTTGACAGATAAAATTTCGCCACTCAGATCTACGCACAGATATACAGGAGGAGAATTCCTATAGAGACAAGAGTCACATAAGGAATCATGCCTTACTGGAAACAAAATTTCAAATAAAGAATTATCCACATAATTATTTCCTTCAGGTAAAAATTTCCAGCAAGGAGGTTCATTCATTGGTATTTTTTTATGGCAAATAGAATGCCTAGTAGATAGATGCCTAGAGTCCATTATTACACCCAACAATTCATCTCAACTTTAAAATTAGTTTCAAATTTAAAAATATTTCAAAACCGGTATTGTGCAGATTAAAATCTGACTTTTGGCAAAATACGACTGTTATGAAAACATTATGTGCATTTGTTTTTATAGCTTGTTACTCTAACTTTTATGAATAGCTGTATTCCATGAATAACTGGATTTCATAAATAGCTGGAATTCTAAAACTCAAATATTTTGAAATTTGCCTGAAATTTGCCCATTTCGACTTTTAATAAAAGTTATATATAGATTTAGTTTAGTTCAATAATTTTTGCATTTATTTATTCATAGGATAAGGAATGGTTAACTGAGAAAACCTTCTTGGATTCAGCAGAGCTAAGATAACGCCATTGACCGGGCTGAAGTTTTTCTAAAGATAAATTAGCAATACTGACTCTTACCAGTCTTAAGGTGGGAAAACCAACAGATGCAGTCATGCGGCGTACTTGACGGTTTTTACCTTCTGTTAGGGTCATTTCTAGCCAAGCTGTAGGTACATTGAGGCGAAATCTAATTGGTGGATTGCGATCAGGTAGATTGGGTGCTTGCGGTAATAATTTAACTCGTGCAGGTTTAGTAAAGTAGTTTTTAATTGAGACTCCGGTTCGTAATTTTTCCAAAGCCTGTTCATCAGGAATTCTTTCAACTTGCGCCCAGTAAGTACGTTGGTGTCCAAATCGAGGATGGGAAATAAGATGTTGCAGGCGACCATTATTAGTTAACAACATCAAACCTTCACTATCCCAGTCCAAACGTCCTACGGGATAGACATCGGGAAGTTGAATATAATCCTTAAGCGTACTCCGATTTGGATTATCTTTTGTAAACTGACTGAGGACTCCGTAGGGTTTATAAAACAAGATAGTTCGATCTTGATTTCTTTTTTGTTGTCTTTGTTGTTTGCCTTTTGTCATTTTTCTTTTATTCAATTCACCGAGGATCGGTATCAATGACAAGTTACCAATTGACAAATCCCAATCCCAATCTATATTTTTCCAATAATTATTCTTAAATAACTATTAACTTATACCAATTAAAAGTGGTAGAATTCATAACCATGCTAGGGGTGCCTACATAGGAGGCTGAGATTAAACCCTTAACACCTGAGTCCGGGTAATACCGGCGGAGGGAAGCTGTTACTACAGGAAATTTAATATGCGGATAGAATGGGTTGCAAAGCGGCGCGGTCAAAGTAATGTAACGCAAATGCATTACGCTCGTCAGGGTACCATCACGGAAGAGATGTACTACGTCGCTCAGCGCGAAAATCTTCCCGTTGATTTAATTCGAGAGGAAGTCGCACGGGGACGGTTGATTATTCCTGCCAACATCAATCATACCAACCTAGAACCAATGTGTATTGGTATTGCTTCCAAGTGCAAAGTCAATGCTAACATTGGTGCTTCTCCCAACTCCTCTAATTTGTCTGAAGAGGTGGAAAAACTTAACTTAGCAGTTAAGTACGGTGCAGATACAGTCATGGACTTATCCACTGGTGGAGGTGACTTAGATCGAATTCGTACTGCGATTATTCAAGCTTCGCCCGTCCCGATTGGAACAGTACCAATTTATCAAGCATTAGAAAGCGTCCACGGTCGGATTGAAAATCTCACCGCGAATGATTTTCTCCATATCATTGAAAAACATGCCCAGCAAGGCGTAGACTACATGACCATACATGCGGGTATTTTGATAGAACACTTGCCTTTGGTTAAGACCCGAATTACAGGTATCGTATCTCGCGGTGGTGGTATTATTGCCAGGTGGATGTTACATCACCACAAACAAAATCCACTATATACCCATTACCAAGACATCATTGAAATCTTTAAAAAATATGATGTTTCCTTTAGTTTGGGTGATTCTCTAAGACCTGGTTGTACCCATGATGCTTCCGATGAAGCCCAATTAGCCGAACTTAAAACCCTCGGACAGTTAACTCGCAAAGCTTGGGAACATAACGTTCAGGTTATGGTGGAAGGTCCCGGTCACGTACCGATGGATCAAATTGAATTTAATGTCAAAAAACAAATGGAAGAGTGCAGCGAAGCACCATTCTACGTTCTTGGTCCTTTGGTAACTGATATAGCTCCTGGATATGACCATATTACTTCTGCCATAGGAGCTGCAATGGCAGGATGGTATGGTACTGCAATGTTATGTTATGTAACACCTAAAGAGCACCTTGGTTTACCCAATGCTGAAGATGTTCGTAATGGTTTAATTGCTTATAAAATTGCTGCTCATGCGGCAGATATCGGTAGACGACGTCCGGGAGCAAGAGACAGAGATGACGAACTTTCCCGCGCTCGTTATAACTTTGATTGGAACCGTCAATTTGAATTATCCCTCGATCCCGAAAGAGCTAAAGAATATCACGACGAAACTCTACCAGCAGATATTTACAAGACAGCAGAATTCTGTTCGATGTGCGGACCAAAATTCTGTCCTATGCAAACTAAAGTGGATGCTGATGCTTTGACAGAGTTAGAGAAATTTTTGGCAAAAGATAAAGAAGTTACAACTGGTTAAAGGCGATTGGGGATTAGGTATAGCACTGCGTGCCGCCTTGCGGCATAGAGCCTACGGCGTCGGCGGAGCCTCTGGCGACTAGGTATTGGGGATTGGCTACTGGGAAGACCCAGAACGATATTTGAATTACTGGTTACGACTTATGTGAATTAGAACTGGAATCACTTTATTCCGTGGAATTAAATAAAAAGCTGATTTCTAACGGCTCTTAAAATTCTTGATATTACAAGGCTAAATTTCATTCACATTAGAACCTAGTTCCAAATCTCTAATCCCTATTCCCGATTGCAAAGCAGATTCCTACGGCATATCGCCAATCCCCTATCGCCAATATTTTGCCAATCCCTATCTCCTCAACTCCCTAAAGCGCTTTTGAATTTCAGTAATTGAAAATATTGCTGAAAATTTTAATCCTGCTGATTGATAAAGCTCCGCACCACCTTGTAACCTGTCTACCAACGAGATGACTTGCTCTACGGTATAACCTGCATCTCTAAGTCTGGTAACAGCCTTCATTGCTGATTGTCCGGTGGTGACAACGTCTTCCAATACTATTATTTTTGCCCCTGGTGGTAAGTTTGGTCCTTCAATATAAGCTTTGGTTCCATGTCCCTTGGCTTCTTTCCGAATAATAAGTGCTGGTATGGGTCGTTTGTTTTGCGCTGAGATGACGCTGACTGCTGTCACTATTGGATCTGCTCCTAATGTTAATCCTGCGACCCCTTCAGTATCAGTAGGTAACATAGAAAAAATTATTTGACCGATGAGTAAAGCACCTTGAGGGTGCAAGGTCACTTGAGTTTTATTCACATAGTAAGAACTACGCAACCCAGAAGAAAGAACAAAATCTCCTTCTTGATATGCTAATCGGGAAAACAAATCCAGCAAATCTCTACGTAAATTATTTAACTCAGTATTATATTGCTGTGAGTCCGATTGTGCCAGGGATTGGGACTGATTTGTCATTACAGATGTATAAAAAATTATGCTAAACCAAAGATTGAACTAATCTAAGTTCTGTAATTAAGGATAAGTTAATACTCGCTCAAATACACAACAAACCCAAAAGTAAACTCAAACGTAAAGGACTAAAATTGTGAATTTGAATTTAAATATGAATTTGAACTTGAATTTGAATGGGAACTTAAAACTTAAAGCTTTTAGGAGTGCGATCTGCAAGCAGATGGCTATGCCTATTGCACTTATAGCTACGCCTATAATTTTATTCAGTCCAGTAGTAACTGAAGCACAAACAAACAACTACGAAACACCCAACGACATCATTGAAAGGGCTTTTTTCAAAAATGACCCTAATTTTTATCAAAATAATTCTCTCAAACGCCAAGTTGACTTTTTGCTAGGACCAGGTTCTCTATTTCGCAATTCCTTCCCAGAGAGTGAAATCGCCCGTGATGCGGAATTAGTAAATGAAGTTTATCAAGATATGCTCCAACAGCAAGTTGGTAGCGATCCCTATATCCGCACCCCCGACCTACCAAATCCATATAACTCTTCTTTATTGTCATCTCCGAAGTTTAGGCGCAGTGAGTTAAAAACAGGTACTGAATTCCGTTTTGAGGAAATACCATCTCCTTAAAATATTTTGCTGCGGCTAACAATTCTTATTTTTGTGATATCAAGTTCAGTTAACTTTTGTAAATCAAATATTTGTTCTGAGTTGGGCAAAAAAGCTGTTTACTTGTAAATAGTATTCAATATTTCAGGATTTAAATTTTTAACACTTGGGAACAATAATGAATTACTTGAGGGTGCTGAACTTGAATCAACGTAAAAGTATTGATTATTGAATTCAAAGAATTACTTGGAAAATGGGAATTGAGTGTTAAGTCTTTTTAAGACTGTAACAAATGTAAAATAAACCTAAAACCTATTATATAAAAACTTGATGATTCCTAAAAATGATTCTCCGAGATTTACCATCTACAGAGGTATTGCCAATTTTTAGTTTCAATTTCAAACTTAAACTTGAAGTTGATATCTCAAAATAAACCTCTCAAGTTTAGGCTGAGGCTTTAAAAGGAGATATTGAGATTTGGAGTTTATCAATCCAGGGTGCAGGAGTTGAACCTGCCTAAGGCGAATTATGAGTTCGCTGCCTCATCCGCTCGGCCAACCCTGGTTTCAGAAAATGATTATAGCGTATATTTGCTATTTTGGAAATCCTAAAATTAGGATAGCAGATTATTTGTCAAGTTGATGTTGCACGAAGTTAATTTTTCAACAAAATTAATACTTGACAAAAATTGCTAAAACTGGGGATAACTTTTTCTTTCGGACAGGGAAGACCGGAGGAATAAGGAATTTTAGAAATCAAATATGATCGATTTATTTGGCTTAAGTCCAGTCTGTTTTACATAAATAATTGAGGAAATAGTGCAAACTATTAGTACTCGACTTTAACTTTTTGACTAGAGAATAATTGAAAACTAGTCAAATAACCACTAAGGAAAGCCGATAGCCTTCCAAGTTCCCGTAAAATTCCGTAAAAATAAACATTTTTCGCATTTGTTTGAAGCAACAACTTCAAAATTTAATCAGCAGATAGAATATTTTAAAGTAGCTTGTCAAAAATGAGAATAAATTCGACTGTACTTCTAACATTAATTTTGTTATCCATGATGTTGGGAGCGGGTTCTGTAAGTGCTTTTTGGGGATTCACTATTGGAAGTTCTGCACTTAAAGGTGTATCACCCCCTGACGGACGTCCAAACAGCAAACTTCCGAGTCCAAAAACCGGATATCCCCAAGATGGTGGGGTAAACTTTTTAAAGGAAGAAGAAATATTAAAAATTGTTAAAGCGAGAGTTCAAGGTAAAGCTAAAACCACTAAGGCTAGAAAATTATTAGATGAGGAAGATATCGAAAACAACAAAGAAGCCGAGACACAAAACACAGAGCAAACTACCCCAGAAAAGCCCCAAAAGGGCTTTCCAATCGCAACAGAAAGTGAAGGCGTTACATTATCCGTACTGTCGAGTCGCTATTCTGGAGGCGACTTAATCTTGAAAGTCAGAATGCAAAACAAAGGGGATGATTCCGTACGATTTCTGTATAGTTTCTTAGACGTTACTGACGATAGAGGCAGAACATTGAGTGCAAGTACCCAAGGCTTACCTTCGGAGTTAACAGCCAACGGACCCACTCATGATGGAACTATTAATATTCCTACCCCTCTGTTAGACAACGTGAAAAAGATTTCCCTTGCTCTTACAGATTATCCAGCACAAAAATTGCGTTTGGAAGTTTCTAATATTCCGGTAGAAAAATAACTAAAGCAATCTAAATTGGGGATAGGGAATTAAGGGGGTATGTGAATGAGTAAGGAAACTAACACTTTTCTCGCAACAATCAATCAAATAAACCTTCATCCCAGACCCAAACACTATTTTCCCCACCGGGGTGTAATTTTTATGCGAGTTCGAGTGCAGTGAGTGCTTCTCCTACCTTTTATTGGACGGATATCGGGCTGAGATTATTATCAGTAATCCTACTGATTGTTATCAACGCTTTTTTTGTGACGGCAGAGTTTTCCATAGTAACAGTAAGGCGATCGCGGATTCATCAGTTAGTTAAAGCTGGTGACATTCAAGCGATCGCTGTTGAAGTCTTACAACGTAGCATTGACAGGTTACTATCTACTACCCAGTTAGGTATTACCTTATCTAGTCTTGCCTTAGGATGGATTGGGGAAGGTACGATTGCGATTTTGATTAATGCATGGCTTCAATCTTTACCTTTACCGCAGATTATGAGTCCTGTAGTGGCTCACTCAATATCAATACCCATTGCATTTTTTTTAATTGCTTATTTACAAATTGTCTTGGGAGAATTATGTCCTAAGTCAGTAGCAATACTTTACTCAGAAAAATTAGCACGATTTTTAGGTCCATTAGTTAGAGCGATTGTTCGGTTTTTTAGTCCGTTTATTTGGATTTTGAACCATTCCACCCGTTGGTTACTACGCTTATTTGGCGTTGAATACACCGGTTTGAGCTGGAGAACACCTGTAACCCCAGAAGAATTACAGCTAATTATCTCTACCGAACGGGAATCGACAGGGTTAGAAGCAAAAGAACGGGAATTACTCAAAAAAGTCTTTGAATTTGGGGAAGTGACTGCTGAAGCCATTATGGTTCCCCGCAGCAGAATTACTACCATACCCAAAAATGCGACAATTCAAACCTGTCTAAAGCAAATGGCTTCTACAGATTATTCTTGCTACCCAGTGATTGGCGAATCTTTAGATGATATTAGGGGCATTATTTACTTTAAAGACTTAACCAAAGCTCTAGCTTCGGAAAATATTGACTTGAATGCGCCAATTCAGTCTTGGATGCGTCAGGTGAGATTTGTTCCAGAACGGACTCCTTTGAACGAACTGTTACCAATGATGCAGCAAGATAAGCCAACAATGGTAATGGTAGTGGATGAATTTGGTGGAACTGTAGGACTAGTAACAATAGAAGATGTAATCGCTCAGATTATTGGCGATACAGAAGATACAGAAGAGAACGACAAATTATTGATACAGATTTTAGACGAACAAACATTTTTAGTTCAAGCTCAAATCAACTTGGAAGACTTGAATGAAGTTTTAGATATCAATTTACCTCTGACCAAGGATTATCAAACCTTGGGTGGCTTTATTCTGTACAATTTGCAAAAAATTCCTTCTTTTGGAGAAGTATTTACCTACTACGATTTGGAATTTACCGTTGTTTCGGTTGTGGGACCGCGTCTCCATCAAATCCAATTACGCCGTTTAAACGGAGCGAAAATCATCCAGAAACAAACATCTGATGCTTAGGGGTGGGGATTGCGACTGGGGATTGGCGATTGGCGACTGGCGACTGGGGATTGGCGATTGGCGACTGGGATTTACCAGTTGTAGTGACCCATTATCCATTACCCATTACCCATTACCCATTACCCATTACCCATTACCCATTACCCATTACCCATTACCAATTACCAATTACCCATTAACCCTGTAAGGTATCGGGTCTTTAAGTCCTAATTCAGCAAAAGCTTCAAGTCTTAGAAGACAAGAGTCGCAAACACCACAGGATATCTCTTCCCCCGCATAGCAAGACCAAGTAAGCTCCCAAGGAACTCCTAATTTATTACCCAACTGGATAATTTCGGTTTTTTTCAAATTAATCAGGGGTGTGACAATCTTAATTGGTTGTCCTTCCCTTCCTTGCTTTGTTCCCAAACGAAATACCTCTTGCATTGCTTGGATATAATCAGGGCGACAATCAGGATATCCTGAATAATCTAAAGCATTCACGCCAATATAGACCCGGTTAGCGTCAATAGTTTCTGCATAGGCTAAAGCAAAACTGAGAAAAATTGTATTACGAGCGGGAACGTAGGTAATCGGAATGTTCTGGGACATTTGCATAATGTCGCGGTCGCGGGGTAATTCCAACGAATTATCTGTCAGTGCTGAACCACCCCATTGTCTCAGGTCAAAATTAACAACTTGATGGTTTAGCACACCTGCTGCTTGTGCAACCAAGCGCGCCGATTCTAATTCCCGACGATGGCGTTGTTGGTAATCAAATGAAATTGCATAACATTCACAACCATCAGAATGGGCTTGATATAAAACCGTAGACGAATCTAATCCGCCAGATAACAAAATTACAGCTTTCATTTAAATTTTTTATCAAGAACTATCCAAAATTAACGCTACGCTTTTGCAGAAAATTTGTAGCGAACCAATTAAATATCAGAATATTTTTGCAACCACTAATTTACGTCATTTAAAGCCATTCAAAATTTTATGCCAAGTGTTATGTCAGGAACTCTTGATGAAAAAACGATCCTAAAAATCAACAAGACTAAGTTAAATAGTTTACAGAATTAATTTTATGTTCAATGGAAATTATTATTTGTTATTTATATTTTTATTTGTGTAATGAAATTTTAGTTAATACTTTTGGGATCGTTATTATTTCAGCAATATCCCATAAAAAAACCATAACAATAATTTTTCTTGACTTATCTCAATTTCAGTTTGTAATCGATCCCTGCACCCCATTAATTTTAGATTTTCAAGGGATTTATTTTGCTGCTGGCATTAAAAATATGAGTAAAAAATTTGAGTCAAAAAAGTACATTCTTTTGTTCTATCGCATACAAGCATTACTTAATGTTCATCAAACAAATAAAACAATATTAAGCGCCGGGAACTCACAGTAAACTTTGAAATTCTTCATAAATAGAACCTCCATGTTACCATCTGGATGGTTTTAGACGGGTCAAAACTGGTGTTTAAGTCTGAACGCCAAAGATTGTAGCGTCTCTAAATTTGGTGGTTGAGGAGATTAATAATAGTGCAAGAGAGCAACTGTGTGTCAGAACAGAATTCCCATACACAGCGCCAACAGCCACGACCGATACGTATCGGCACGATCGGGGTGGGTAACATGGGACAAAATCATGCTCGTGTTATGAGTTTAATGAAAGATGTTGAACTCGTAGGTGTAGCAGATATTGATGTTGAGCGAGGATTGGAAACGGCTAGCAAATATAAGGTACGTTTTTTCGAAGATTACACAGAACTCTTACCTTTAGTTGATGCAGTTTGTATTGCTGTTCCCACACGTTTACACTACGCTGTAGGCATGAACTGTCTTCTATCGGGAGTTCATGTTTTATTAGAAAAACCAATTGCTGCTAGTATCTCTGAAGCGGAATCATTGGTTAATGCTGCTGCGGAATCGCAATGCATATTACAAGTAGGTCATATTGAACGTTTTAACCCTGCATTTCAAGAATTAAGCAAAGTACTCAAAACAGAAAGAATATTAGCCCTTGAAGCTCACCGAATGAGTCCTTATTCTCATCGAGCAAACGATGTATCGGTAGTTCTGGATTTAATGATCCATGACATCGACCTTTTATTAGAAGTGGCTGGCTCCCAAGTCGTTAAACTTACAGCTAGCGGTAATCGTTCTCCGGAAAATCGTTTTCTCGATTATGTTACTGCTACTTTGGGATTTGCAAACGGGATTGTCGCAACATTGACCGCTAGTAAAATAACTCACCGTAAAATCAGACGCATTGTTGCCCATTGCAAAAACTCATTTACCGAAGCTGATTTCTTGCAAAACGAAATTCTGATTCATCGGCATATCAGCGGTAATCGGACAAATGATTCTCGGCAAATGTTATACAAACAAGATGGTGTAATCGAAAAAGTGTACACCAGCAACATTGAACCATTACGAGCTGAATTAGAACACTTTGTTAACTGCGTACGTGGTGGTAATCAACCATCAGTTGGTGGCAAACAAGCACTCAAAGCCCTGCGGCTAGCAAGCTTAATCGAACAAATGGCATTAGAAGATAAAGTTTTGAACCCATTAGATTGGCAATCCGAGACGATCACACAGTCTTTGACACCTACAGTATAAAAGTTTCAAACTATTTCCCGACTGAGTACCAAAGGGAGGAAGCTTTGTCAATTCCTCCTTTTGTTTGTTTAAGCAAATAATTGTTACTAACTAGGGCTGACAAATATGACAATTAACGATAAAAGAATACTATTGATTAGATTGTACGATCTACTATCTGATTTTCTTTAGTATTAGGAATAATACGTATTTTTATTAATATTTGATACAAGTAATTATGACAATTGATGAGTAGATTTGCTAATATACTCATCAATTGTCTAAACAGTAAGGTGATAACTTATTGATAAATTTTAAGCTCCAAGGTCAAATTTATTTTAGAACTTGGGACTTGTGACTAAGAACACTTGTATCATTGCCAGGGTGATTAAATCTACCAAAAAAACAGAAACATAGCCAATAGCGCTGCCAAATAAGAATAGACATTCATAAATTTGTCTAAAAAAATACCATTATCAAGTATGGAATTAGTTGTTTGGTGGCAACATAACAGTAATTCAGGCATCTAGCGGGTTAGACGATGTTCGTAAACTCCGTAATTCTTGTCTTAATTTGTAGCAATATTTAACGCTGCCAATTATTTATGATGCCCGTATTTTGTAAGATGAGCATGATAACTTGTTAGAGCTTTAGTAGAAACTAGGAATTTTCATGACAGACCAACCTTCAGCAGCTACCCCAATGAACGCCGCAGCCATACCCATGAACAGAGTATCGGCTTCCACCCCCATAAACACAAGCACAACAACACCCAAGCCCAACGGCACTGTATTGGCAAAAGGTATCCTGAGTGTAGATTTGGGAAGAACTTCTACCAAAAGTTGTGTAAGCCGGGACCCTGGTAATGTTATATTCGTTTCGGCCAATGTCAAACGAATGACTATGGAGCAGGTCCGAGGCGGAGTATTCGAAGCCCGTGCGACCGACCCACTAATGGATTTATGGTTGGAGTATCAAGGAGATGGATACGCTGTCGGTCAACTAGCCGCTGACTTTGGAGCAAATTTAGGAGTAGGTCAATCCAAAGTTGAAGATGCGTTGATCAAAGTATTAGCATGTGCTGGTTATTTTAAGCTCAAAGACGATATTTCAATTGTTTTGAGTATTCCTTATCATTCCCAAGAGCAGTTTGAAAAAGAAAAATCACAGTTGATATCCCAAGTTAGCGGACCTCATGTGATGAACTTTCGTGGGGAAGAAGTCAAATTGAACGTCAATAAGGTTTGGATCATGCCAGAAGGCTACGGTAGCCTTTTGTGGTGTGAAGCTCAACCCAAGAAAGGAGCAGCTACTCCTGACTTCACCAAAGTTTCCGTCGCAATTGTAGACATCGGGCATCAAACAACCGACTGTTTGATGATAGATAATTTCCGCTTTGCAAGAGGTGCTTCCAAGAGCGAAGACTTCGGAATGAATAAATTTTACGAACTAGTTGCGAAGGAAATAGAAGGAGCTGACAGTCAGTCTCTATCTTTAATCGCAGCAGTGAATAAGCCTAAAGGTGAACGTTTATATCGTCCTAGAGGTGCTAGTAAACCTACAAACCTAGATGACTTTCTACCGAACTTGAGAGAAATGTTTTCTCGTGAAATTTGTAGCCGTGTGTTAGCATGGCTGCCAGAACGTGTTACAGATGTAATTTTAACTGGTGGCGGCGGCGAGTTCTTTTGGGAAGACGTACAGCGTCTACTCAAAGAAGCACAAATTAATGCCCACTTAGCTGCACCCTCCAGACAAGCAAATGCTTTAGGACAATTTATTTATGGAGAGGCTCAATTCTCTTCCTCCCGCTCTTCTAGGGCTTAACGCTAATGTTCCAATGGTCAAAAAAAGTAGTTAAATCAGTTACTTTCAACCCTGGTGTTGCTGATGAGAGTTTGTTAGACCTTGTAGAAAGGTATCTGGAAGAAGATCCAGAAAAGACATTCAGCGACCTTTGTAAAGAAGCTTTGTGGCAAGCTTTATGCGTCCCCGATTCTGTCAAGCCTGGTTCTAAAGTCGCAGAAAATGCTCCCGTTGGGAGCATAGAACAGCAGGTGGCTGAATTGAGACGTCAAATGGCGGATCTTGAGGAGCGTTTCTTTGCGAAAGAATCCAATCGATTGGATATGATGGAGCGCCACATGATGCAACTCAGCCAACAAATCGCACAGTTAGCAGTATCAGCTCATCAGGGCGGTACCATTCCAACTCCAAACGAATCAAAAGTGGTAGCTGAAGCAGCCAAACCTGCTCCTCCTACCCCCAAAAATCCTCCTCAAGAGGATGACCCTGTCATTAGCCGCATAAGCCAGTTCGTGGAAGACTTTTAAAGGCAAAATTCTAGGGTGTGAAATTTTGTACTGCTGTCAAACATCTGATGTGGGGCTTAGTCACAATGCCAATTTTGTTATTCGAGATGTTTTTTCTCCAAACAACTGGCATAGATGTTTGACAGTTGTACTTTTTTACTTATCTGTTTGCCAATATTGACAAAACCAACATTGACAGAATCAAGTTTAAATCGCACTAGATTTTTATATTGTACGTATTATCACTGCACTGATTATAGCATTTTTATTGAGCAGTCGAGAGAAAATACGGATGTTTTTTAGCAATAGTTTATATTCAATAGTAAGAATGGGTAATTGATATTTGGTAATTAGAAAATTTATTTTGATTTTTACCGTTAAAGAAAACCTTTATTTTTATTTTGATCTGAGCTATCTGATTTTTCGCTGCTAGTGGTTAATTACTTATCAATTACTGGTGATTGTTAACTGTTAACTGTTCGTTGATAAAGGTGTTAAAATCCATCCCAAGAGAAATTGCATATATAGTAGGATTACTCAATGCCAGTTGCAGTTAAATCAATCAAGTTTGGTACGGACGGATGGCGAGGAGTGATTGGCGATGAGTTTACTTTTGAGCGTGTAGCTTGGGTCGCGCCTATCGCTGCTAAAGTTTTATTTGATACATATGGTAAAAATGTCGGTAACCGAAAAATTATTGTCGGTTATGACAGACGATTTATGGCAGAAAATTTTGCTCGTAAAGTCGCTGATGTTGTTAAGGCTGCAGGTTTTGATATTGTATTTAGCGAAACTTTTGCACCTACACCGGCTTTTAGCTGGGCGGCTAAACAACAAAATGCTTTGGGAGCATTAGTCATCACAGCTTCTCACAATCCTGGGGAATATTTGGGATTGAAAGTTAAAAGTGCTTTTGGTGGTTCTGTACCTCCAGAAGTTACTAAGAAAATAGAAGCATTATTGTCCGAAGGGGTAGAACCTGCTAGCACAGCAGGAACAGAAGAAACATTTAACCCTTGGGAAAGTTATTGTCAGGGATTAGAAACGAAAGTAAATATTGAAAAAATTCGCTCTGCGATTAAAGAAGGTAAGCTAACCGTATTTGGGGATGTCATGCACGGTGCTGCTGCTGGTGGTCTGGGTATGCTGTTAGGTGACGGAGTTAGAGAAATTAACAGCAATCGCGATCCATTGTTTGAAGGCGGTGCGCCAGAACCTTTACCGAAATATCTTTCTCAATTGTTTAAGGTAATACATTCCCATCGAGAAGAAAATTCTGCAAATTTAACTGTAGGATTAGTTTTTGATGGGGACAGCGATCGCATTGCTGCTGTGGATGGCAAAGGGAATTTTCTCAGTTCCCAAATCTTGATTCCGATATTAATCGATCATTTAACAGTCAGACGTAATTTTGGTGGGGAAATCGTCAAAACTGTGAGTGGTTCGGATTTGATTCCAAAGGTTGCAGAACTTCATAAATTATCAGTTTATGAAACACCTGTAGGTTACAAATATATTGCCGACCGGATGCTAGATTCTACAGTATTACTTGGTGGTGAAGAATCTGGTGGTATTGGTTATGGAAGCCATATTCCTGAAAGAGATGCTTTGCTTTCGTCATTGTATGTTTTGGAAGCAATGGTTGAGTCAGGTAAAGATTTGAGCGACTATTACCGCTACCTACAACAACAAGTAGGATTTTCCTCCGCATACGATCGCATCGATTTACCACTTGCAAATATGGAAGTGCGATCGCGTTTGCTCAAACAATTAGAAACCCAACCCTTAACGGAAATCTTGGGTAAGAAAGTAGTTGATTGCAAAACCATTGATGGTTATAAATTCCGACTGGAAGATAATAGCTGGTTAATGATTCGTTTTAGCGGAACAGAACCAGTTTTACGACTCTACTGCGAAGCTGCAGATCTGGAAACTGTCCACAAAACATTAGCTTGGGCAAAAAGTTGGGCGGAGTAATTTAATTTAGTGTTTTAATTCTTAACTGTAAGTCTAAATATAGCGCTATGCAATAAAGTTATGACTTGCAAGCTTTTTGACTTGCAAGCTTTTTACTTATGGGTAGCGCTATATTTCCTGTAATTCCGATATATATAGAGACGCGATATGTCGCGTCTCTACAAGAATTTTATTAAAACAAATTATTTGTTTATAATTATTTCCCAATCCCTAATCTCTAATCCCTAATCCCCAATCGCTAACCGATGAAACTTGTTGTAGCTACCGGTAACCCAGGAAAATTAAAGGAAATACAAGCTTATCTTGCCGATTCCAAATGGGAATTAGCCCTAAAACCACCAGAAATTGAAATAGAAGAGACAGGCGATACATTTGCTGCTAATGCTTGTTTAAAAGCATCCCAAGTAGCGATCGCAACAAAAAATTGGGCGATCGCCGATGACTCTGGTTTACAAGTCGATGCTTTAGATGGTGCACCAGGTATATATTCTGCCCGCTATGGTAGAACAGATACTGATCGCATCGCTCGGCTATTAAAAGAACTAGCAAACCAAGATAATCGACAAGCCCAATTTGTTTGCGCGATCGCAATTGCCCGTCCTGATGGTACGATTGCCCTGGAAACTGAAGGTTTGTGTCCGGGTGAAATTCTCCACGAACCTCGCGGTTGTGGTGGATTTGGTTACGATCCGGTATTTTTCGTTTCCGAACATCAATTAACCTACGCTGAGATGACACCAGAGTTGAAGCGCTCAATTAGTCACAGAGGCAAGGCTTTTACTGCTTTGATGAATCAATTACCAGTCATCAGTTAACAGTTATCAATTAACTAATAATTGATAACTGATAACTATTTACTGTTTCCTATTCCCTTCTTTAAACAGCTTCAGTGTTCTTTTCCCCAGTACGAATTCGTACGACTTGCTCTACTGGGGAGATGAAAATCTTACCGTCGCCAATTTCACCGGTACGGGCTGCAGAAATAATTTTATCCACAACAAGATCTACCAAATCATCTTCAATTACCAGTTCAATTTTTAATTTTTGTAAAAACTCCACAGTATATTCGGAACCACGATAGCGTTCGGTTTGCCCTTTTTGTCGTCCGAAACCACGCACCTCAGAAACTGTCATCCCGACTACACCTGCATTCACTAAGGCAATTTTGACCTCATCAAGCTTGAATGGGCGAATGATAGCTTCTACTTTTTTCATTGTTTATCTCCTTACTTCCACAGTTTTATTTATTTTTTATTGAATTAGCGTTAAATTAGCTCACACTACTTTGATTAATGCTGAGCAAGCTGTTCGAGATTAACAGTTAAAATCAAAATTGACATTTCAAACTAAAATTTATAAATCAAATCAAAATTTACAAGTCAAACTCGATATGTACTATTTGCAGCATTAATTTACAGTAGATGCTAATTCTACCAATTTGAGGTTATTCAATAAATATTGCGATTGCGAAGGTTTACCCCAGTTATTTATCCCAATTAACTTATTGTTGTAACATGTATCTCCTATAACCTAAAACTCCAGCAAATAACCGTATATGTTTTGGTGACTTAGGTGCATCAATCGCTAAACATTAAATTTAATTAACGTTTTAATAGGGGTCTGACAATAAAATAGCCCGCACCAAAAGCCGTAAGTACGATTGAGATAATAGCTAAAGCCAAAAACCAGCCATTCACCTCTGAAGATTGGGGTTGACGTTGACGATAGTAGCGTACCTCTTGTTCTTCTACTAATACTTGTTCGGGTACTGAATCAGAAATTTTGATTTGTGGTGGGACAACAGGGGGACGAGGACGAGCAACCTTCTTTTTATGAGGAGTTCTCACCACTCGTCGAGGATTTTCACTTCGCTGTTCGACTTTTTTACGGGAAGGTTGTTCGACTCGTTCGTGGGAAGGTGGATTATATTCTATGTGAGGTTTTTGATATTCTCGGCTTTGTTGTTGAGAATCAATAAAATTTTGTAATCGCAAAACTGTGCTGATAGCTTTGCTAACTTCTTGACGAAGTTCTTGATTCTCTCGAGTTAATTCTTGATTTTGATCGTTTAACCGATCTATTGTTGCCTGCGCAGCCTGTAACTCAACTGCTAATTCCCGATACACAGACAAGGGTACGGAAGGTGATTGATGATGGGCGTTTGCTGTTGGGATATTTCCCGGAATGGGATTGGAGATACTTCTCATGTGCAAACTGTAATAAAAAAGAGTTAAATTTGACAAAAAGTAGACAATAACAGCCGAATTCGCCTTAAAATGCCGAAAAAGCAGGCACTATGCCCTAGAATAGTAGAAAAATCCTTAGCAAGCAAAGTTTTAAGTTTACAATTATCAATGAATTTATATTCTTTTAAAGGATTATTTAAAATCAGTATAAATTCAGTTAATTATTTGTAGCTTTTTATATTTTTGATTCCCTTGCTCAGTAACTCTGTAAATCAAGATAAAAAGATACATAGTTGGAATTAAAGAGGAAAAATTTATCCAGGGTATAGCTTTTTTGTCGTAAACTTAGTGTAACTTTTTGGTTTCAAAGACCTCCAATAAATAAATATAATACTTCACCTTTAAATATTTCAGCCTTTAAGATAAATAGTTACGTTCTTCGTAGACTCGTCAAAAATACAACAATCTGTTAGCAGGGTTAATGCTGTGAGATAGTTTGTTTTTTAGCATTCCCTGATTTCTCCGATAGAAGTAATGGACCAAAAAGTAAATAATCTTGTGCTGAGAAGTTAAAGGTTGCAAGACTTGAAAAAAGTGACAATTGACCTTATTAATTACATTATTTCAGCAAAGGGAAAAAATGCCCTACAGGTCCTTGACCTGCACCAATATTTAGAGCGTATTTCAAAGCCGCAGTTACATACTCTTTTCCTTGTTTGACAGCAGTTAGTAAATCCTTCCCAGATGCAAGATTAGCTGTGATCGCAGCTGAGAGGGTACAACCAGTACCATGGGTGTTATCGGTATCTATCATGATGGTTTGTAATATTTCTAAATTTTGTCCGTCAAAGAAAACATCAATTCCCCTAGCCTCACCTTTTATACCACCACCTTTGACTAGTACAGCTTTTGCTCCTATTTTTTCGCAAATAATTTGAGCTACTAAACGCATATCATCTACAGAGTTAACTTCCAAGCCACTTAAAATTTTTGCCTCGTAGCGATTTGGAGTAACAATGATAGCCTGGGGAATTAAAGCATTGCGCAAAGTATTAACAGCATCATCATCAATTAATTGCACTCCAGCCCGTGATACCATTACTGGATCAACAACTAAATTATGAATTTGTAATTCTTTTAATTGTTGGGAAACAGCAGCAATGATTTTTTGATTGAGTAACATACCGGTTTTTGCTGCTCCTACGCCAATATCTTCTGCAACTGACTGTATTTGAGCAATTACGCCTGCGGTTGACATTGCATCTACCCGTTGCACTCCCAAAGTGTTTTGAGCGGTAACGCAGGTAATAGCACTTGTTCCGTGGACACAATGGAAAGCAAAAGTGCGCAAGTCGGCTTGAATCCCTGCACCACCACCACTATCAGAGCCCGCAATAGTCAAAACAGTAGGTACAGAAGATGATTTTACAACACTCATAATTTGAACAACTTATAAATTGAGAAGTAGAAATTGAGAAGTAGAAATTGAGAATCAGGAACAGGAACAAAGGAATAACAAGGTGTTAGTAGTGACTAATCACTCGGCTCCGATTGTAATTTTTCCTGTAAAAATTTACCCCATTCTGCTGCTAAAGATATTTCTGTAAATGGGATACGCACTGACTTTTCTGTTTTGTTAAACTCGAATTCTAATTCAATTTTTTTCCCTTTACTTGGTAGACTCCCAACATCTACTAATTTTTCGTCTACTAAGATATTTAACTTCTCTACATTGTCTAGAGAAAATGTTTCTAATTGTATTGGACCTTTAGTTGTAGGTTTACCCCAAGTGATTTTGTTATCTTTTTGACCTAAAACTGAATATATATCGTATTTTGCCTGCTCAAACTGTTCAGCCCAACTGCGATAGGTTTCTATTTTCTGAAATTCTTTCCAACCTTCCCAAGCTAACCAGAAGAAAGCTATCAGTAGAGGAAACCATAAAAGTCCGCGTTCCATATTTAATATCCGACTCTATTTGTCAATCAAAAGATTTTGTTGTTTTTGTTTGAATTATTGTTTGATATTGTCTTGATCGCAATTTACTTGAAAAGAATTGCTCAAAATATCATTACTTCAGGTGACTTATGTAACCATTTTATAAAATCAAAGCACTAGGAGTGAGTATAGGTTTAGGTATGAGTTAAGGTAGTCAGTAAACTAGCAAAACAATTATGGGTTTAAAATGAGAAAGTTTATCTTATTTTGCTTGTTTTTAGTTGGACTGGGATTTGCTCTGTTCAATTTTTTAAATTTTCAAGGATTAGCAACCCAAGGCGAATATAATTCTATCCTGCTGGATTTTCGTGAAGATATTTCTCAGGAGACATTGAAGCAGAATTTAAATGCGATCGCGCAACAATTCGATGTTACTCCAAGGTTAGATAATAAATTCTCTCAGAAGGATAACGTTTATATTGTTAAGGGTAACCCCCAACTACTCAAGCAACTACGTAAATCAGAATTTGCTAAAGCCACAGAATTTATTGAGCCAAATTATATATACGAAATTCCTCCCCTTGGCGAAACAGCTCGTTTAGGAGAAGTTCTCCAATCGGAAGGAGCAGCTGAAAGGAAAACTGTTTTTAGTTTCCCCAATGACCCAATGTACGACAAGCAATGGAATTTTCACAATATTAATGTGGAAGGGGCTTGGCAAGAAACTAAAGGTGACGGGGTCACGGTTGCTGTAATCGATACCGGCGTGACTCAGGTACGAGATTTGAACGAAACAAAATTTGTTCAAGGATACAATTTTGTTAACGATACAACGAACGCTAGAGATGATAACGGACACGGTACTCATGTTGCCGGTACTATTGCTCAAGCAACTCATAACAGCTATGGTGTCTCCGGAATTGCCTATGAATCTCAGATAATGCCTTTGAAGGTATTAGATGAATCTGGAGCTGGAACCGTTGCTGATATTGCCGAAGCGATTAAGTTTGCCGCTGACAATGGTGCAGATGTAATTAATATGAGCTTAGGTGGCGGTGGCGAAAATCAATTGATGAAAGAAGCAATTGAATATGCCCACAGAAAAGGTGTAGTTATCGTTGCTGCTGCTGGTAATTCTAGTGATAATGGTGCGGAATATCCAGCACGCTATCCTCACGCGATCGGTGTTTCGGCATTTGGTCCAGATGGTGAAAAAGCTCCCTACTCTAACTACGGTGCTGGAGTGGAAATTTCTGCCCCTGGCGGTAGCGATGCAGGAAAAATCCTCCAAGAAACCATAGATCCCGATAATAAGGGTACGAACACATTCATGGGTTTACAAGGCACCAGCATGGCTGCACCCCATGTATCTGCTGTTGCTGCATTAATTAAAGCCAAAGGTATTAACGATCCAAATGAAGTTTTGAGCGTGCTCGAACAATCTGCTCGTAAAGTTCAAGATGATGGCTTAAATTACTATGGAGCCGGAAAATTGAATGCAGAAGCAGCAGTTAAGTTAGCGGCTCAAGGACAAATCAGTTTCCAAGATTTCTTCCGTTGGTTGCGGGATAACGGTTATATCAACCCCCGTTTCTGGATTGATGGCGGCGTGGTAGCTTTATTACCAAAAATTTTGATGGTTGTAGGTTCTTATCTACTGGCTTGGTTTTTAAGAGTTTACTTTCCCTTTACCTGGAGTTGGACTTTATCTAGCGGTTTAATTGCCGGTAGCTCTGGTTTATTCTTCCTAAAAGGGATTTATATTTTCGACCTTCCCCAATGGCCATTCCGGCTTCTAGGTAGTTCGATCCCAGAATTGGGTAATACTCTTCAAGGAACAGATCCTTTAAATCCATTTTTTGCAAGCATACTGGTTCCTGTAGTTTTAATGGCATTACTTCTAGGAAATGCCCATTGGAAGTGGTTCGCAATTGGTACGTCTTTAGGCATAGCTTCTTGTTTAGCTGTTAGCTCCATATTCGACCCGGCTGTTTGGGGATTTGGAAACGGTATCGCAGCTCGTGGATTTTTAATTGTTAATGCCATACTTTGCTTTGGTCTGGCACGTTTAGCAGCAAATAATCGAGAACAAGCCACAACATAAGCGTTTTAAACCTAAAATACCCTGTCCTCTTATGGTCTTTCTATATTTTCCCCATGGGATCCATAGTTGTTCAAAGGGTACACATTATTTCCTCTCCGAGAAAATTTCCCCCAATGTTTAATCTCAAGGGAATTGAGGAGGGGATTTACATTGAGGTTAATTAACAGCAACTAAGAGAGCCTCATAATTCAAAGAGTTTGATTTGGGAACTCTATCAAATTTTGTATGACAACCTTGAAAGGCACTAATTGAGAAAAAATATGAATATTACTGTGAAAGGTACTATAGAACGTCGAGATATTGGTATGGGTGCTTGGGCTTTAGTTACTGAAGAAGGTACGACCTATCAAATTATGAGGGGTGCAGACAAAAAATTACTCCAGTCGGGACAAAAAGCAGAAGTTAATGGCAAGGTTCGTGAAGATATTATGACTAATGCTGCAATTGGTCCTGTGCTGGAGGTGAATTCTTTTAATCTTATTTAATCTTATTATCTTATTAGTTTTGAGTCGCTTCTATACCATCAAGAAGGGCTTGTAAGCGACTTCTAAATTCTCCTTTGGCATGACCTCCTTTAACTTCTCCAAAAATCTTTAATTCATCCTCTAGATGGTCACAAATTACATATGTAGGCCAACCCATTTGTGACTTATCAGGATACAATCCCAACAAAATATGACGATACTTCCTGTATGTCGCTGTATCTTGCATCTTGACGTCGATAAATTCCAAATTTAATTCAGAAGCTACTTTTTTGTCATAAAACGACATTTTATGACAAATACCACAGTCTTCACTAGAAAATTTAATCACAGATAAAGCCATTGTTTTTACTTTTTATAACTAAATTATTTAGTCTATGCGAATAAAATATTATCACACATTTCCATATTAATATTTTCTTTATATTGAACATAATTTGATAAATATAATAAGAATAAAATTTAAATATTTTTATTAAAAAAACATATTTTCCCCTTTGTTTATTTTTGTTTTTATCAATCTTAATCAACCAAAAAATAATTTTTTTTTGATAATCATAGAAATAGCATGACAATAATTATTAATTTGATTCTTTACATCTTATTACCTAGCTAATTATAAAAATTATCAATTAATGGAAAAGTAATCGATAGTTAAATATTTTATGGAATATTATCGAAGCTATTTTTGTTACTTGATAATTAATTGCAATTGATAAGTAAATAATAAGGCTATAATCTGTGATTGGCTATTCTAATGCAATTTCATAATAGGACAATATTATGTATGCAGAGAAAATTTGATTAAAAGACAAAATGTAATCAATTACATTTCATCTTCAAGTATCTCTATTTACTCCATAGGAGATGTATGGATACAGTTCTTGATAACTTAAGCCATATTTTTATTTTTAAAATAATTTGCCATTTAAATCATAAAGATTTTCTGAAATAAAACATCATATTTTAGTTTTTTTAACTACTTAAAGAGTGGAAATTAATACACCTTAATAACCCCTCTCTTAAGAAACAACAGTCTTAAAGGCTTTAATAATAGATTTTTTGGATTAAAAAATATAAAATATCAATCAATTAACGTATTTTTTCATACTTTTGGTATTTTTTTTTTAAATCATCAGATAATTAAAAAAAAAGTTTGTAATGGTTTAAACTATTGTTAGTTTAATGCTAGTGTAATTTACAAGCACTAAAAAATTGTATATCTCAAAAATTATTATGGAGATTTAGCCTATAACATCAAATAGTATTAGGTTATACCTAAATTATTTTGACACATTTATATGATGCTTCTTAAGCTAAAACTATAATTGCTTTCTTTTAAACTAAAGCTTAAAAGTGATAAACAAAATAATAGAAAGCCCTAGCAGGTGGCAGCCAACTAGGGAGTTGATTATCAGGGTGCATCTACCACTACTTTATTCTCAATTTAGTTGATAAAATCCGGGTAGTTTTAGTAAAATTCAGAGATGTTCAATATCAGCCAAAAAAAATCCCCAAGCCAGTTTGAGCCAGCGAGGGGAGTGGATTATCAGGGTGCATCTACCAATACTTTGTTCTCAATCTAATCAATAAAATCCGGGTAATTTGAATAGAAAACATTATTGGATAAATACTTATAAAAAAATCCCCAAGCCAGTTTGAGCCAGCGAGGGGAGTGGATTATCAGGGTGCATCTACCAATACTTT
>NZ_JASJDK010000124.1 GCF_030065675.1 Mastigocoleus sp. MO_188.B34
CGGTTGCAATGATGGAAAGCCGGATGACGCGAAAGTGTCAAGTCCGGTTTGGGGAGAGGGATAGAGAAACACGCAGGCTGTGAAGTGTGAAGGTGCGCTCCGTCCCTACTCCATTCAGAACCTGCGGTATCGGCGATCCAAAGGTAACGGCTCCAGATCCGCTAATACTGTTCGCTGTTCATCGGTTCAGTTAAACGATTGAGGTACCTTTCAATTAGTAAGATAGCTACAATATCATCTATTGGTCTTGGTGGTTGACGCATTCCTTGTGGTATTAACTTTGATAATCCTTTTGGTGGATACATTACCCAATAGCGATCGCGTGCAAGTAAGCTGGTGTTGCGTTCGTCTATCAAAATAATGTTTATGGTTTCGGCAAGCGATTCTAGTAATTTTTGTTTCCACTGCTTTGCTGTGGTTTGATCGCCCATAATCATCAATGAAATTGGGTATTTTTTTCGTAATGTTTCAATAGTCTTTACTGCTTCAGCTGACTGAACAACCTGATGATAATGCAGTTGTCTATCCAGTCCCATTACTGCAATACCGCATTTATCCCTACCTGGATCGAATCCCAAAAGCAAAGGTTGTGTGGGCGAAAATTCACCAAAATTCATATCAATAAACTAGGTATCAATAAACTAGGTATCAAGTGTTAGTTCTTCGCAATTGAGAATTTTTATATTCTACATTTATTCTATTTTATATAGTAATCCTAAATCATTTATGTTAGCCGCATCAAAGATGTTTGCACGTCTCTTGCTGTTAGCGGTAGCGTGATTTTAGTCATACACGTAGTGCGTCCAAACGCGTGAGGGTACCGTAGGTAAAAATAAATGTTGTAGAGATGTTTAATGCAATGGCTATACAGGATTTACCTATTCAAAAATGAAATGTGATTGTTATATATTATTGATTAATGTACTATCCAGTAAAGCTATATTTTAAATTAAAACGTTTAATAATTTAACTTTCTAAAATAATATTTATTCCTAGGTTTATATCCCAATTTATGCATTAAAAAATATATTTATCGTCTCTTTTTTATAAAAAAAATGTTATTTTTAAGTGCTAAAAATAATTTCACCTTTACGATTTGTTGCTATCAACTTAACTTTTAAAGGACCTTCTGTATAAGTGTCTCTAACTGAAATTGCTTTAATATCTAATTCTTGATCGTATTTCCTTAACTGCTCAATAAAACGCAAAAAAGTAGAATCTATTTCGACATCCTTTAAGATTCCAGCACTGCGAGCACGAAATTGGGAAGCTGTAATTAATAATTCAACTCTTTGGCGCAGTTGATAAGATGTCATTTTTCTAGGATTTGCTGTTGTTGCTGCTAGTACTTCCTCTCTGGAAAATACAATTTCATTAGGCGTTGCGTCAGCAAAAATTTCTATCCTTTTTTCCCCTTTGACATAATTTTCTGCTGAGAAAATTCTGACTACATATTCTCGACCATCATTAATTTCTCGGCTTAATCGCCGTACCTGTGATTTTGTTACATACAATGGTTGGGGATTAATCTCATTAACCCCTGGTTCTCTCAACCGATTAATTGCGTTACGACTAGCTTCTTGCAATAGTCTAACCACTGCTTGACGCGCTGCTGTTGGTTCTTTAACGCTAACTACTGCTTCTGCTAATACTTGACCCCGAAATAGTGCTAATTTACCCCTACGCAGTTCTTGGTTAGACTCACCTAACTTACCAAGTTGCTGTTGTAAAAATTGTTGTTGTGCTCGTAAGTCTTTTAAAAGGTTTTGCTTTTCTTCAATAATTTTTTGTCTTTGAGCAATTTCTTGTTCCCGGGCTTTAATCTCAGAATTACGTTTTTGGATCCGTTTATCTAATTCGAGAATTTTCCGATCTCGGTCTTCTAGTTGAAGATTTCTATTTGTGATTTCGCGATCGCGTTGTTCAATTGCAACTCGGGCTTGTCCGATTTCATCTACAAGTCTCTTACGTTCGATTTTCAGTTGCTCGATTCGTTTTAATTGTTCGTTTCTCTGGTTATAAACATTTTGTAGTTCCGACCTGGCTTGTTTGTACTGTTCAACAACCCGAGTCAACTGAGAAGTGGTTCGTTGGAGTTTGTTTTCAGTTTGAGCTTGACGGGTGAGGGTATCTTCGAGTTGAGCTTGGGTAACTCGCTGCTTCGCATTGGCTCTTTCTAAAGTTTTATTAATTTTCTTTAATGCTTCTTGAGCTTCTACCTGCTGCTGCTTGACTGCACTTAATTTTTCCTCAACTTGACGTTTTTGAGCTTCGGTTTTCTTTAATTGTTTGCGTTCGCGTCTGAGGTCATTTTGAGTATGTTCTAGCTCCAAAATACCCCGACGTAGATTTTTATCTACCAGAAAAATAATTCCTAGAGTTGAGAGGGAAATTCCTACCCCTGTAATAATTGTTATTAATACTGCTGTATGTTTTGGGCGCAACTTAAAGAGTGAGAGCCGCTTTTTACCAACCCGCGTACCAATTCGGTCACCAACGGTGGCAATAACGCCTCCCAAAATTAAAACAGCTAAAACTATGATGTACCCAGAGTCCATACTTTACGTTACCGAAACCCTCCCAGATACAGCCTACTACTTCTTGACATTTTCTGTGGAGAATTGGAGATTGGCAATAGCTGATATTACTTATGAAGTGTAAGTTTCAGCAATTAGAAAGTAAATAGTTAAAATTACACTTTTGAATTTTGACTAAGTATTAAGCGCAAAGCTTTGAAACTTCCTAAGCCATCTCCATCTCCCTCAAACCAGTTTTAAGTGAATTGTCGACTTAAAGTCACGGGTTTATGCACCGTAATCTTTTTCTTGTGAATGGAAATCATCTTTTTCTCGCGCAAATCGCCTAGTAACCTTGTCACGGTAACGCGTGTAGAGCCAATAGCTTCAGCGATCGCCTGATGAGATAGCTTCAGATCGATAGTAATTCCATCAGCACAAGGAACTCCAAAATCTCGACAGAGAATCAGTAAAAAACTCACCAACCTGGAACCCATATCTCGGTGAGCGAGCGTTTCAATCATCATTTCTGTCTGCAAAATTCGTGAAGATAGACCCCGCAGCATTAACATCGACAGTTCGGGATTTTCTTTGAATGCTTGCTCCACCTGCTCAATGGGTGCTGAGAGTAATTCTACAGGTGTAAAAGCAACTGCATGGTAAAACCTATCTGACTTGTTTCCCGTTAGCAGAGATAAGACGCCAAAAACACTATTTTCCCGTAGCAATGCTACTGTTATTTCTTCTCCTGCTTCGTACACCCTGGAAAGTTTGACTGCACCTTTGAGTAGAAAATAAACACGTTCAGCAGGATCGCCGGGAAAAAAGATCGTTTTATTGCGCTCAAAAGTTTCAACAACTGGTGGAAATGCCCCAGTTGCCATTTGACGAAATACATTTGCTAGGGCTTTATCTTGTGTCACGATCATCTCCCTTCCCCTACCCAATGCCGGAAAAACAAAACTAGATTACCTAAGAATACATTTGAAAAATTGAATTTGCATTGTCAACATTTTTGTTATTTACTATACTCAACCTCTTATCCTTTTAACTATTTGTTCATCATGATACATAATTTTTCATGTTTCGATCTACTAATTTTTGAGACTTAATTAGAAAATTTATATTTGAGTGATTTTGTTAAGAGAAAAAACAACATATATTCAGAATATTTTAAGAAGTAAATAGAAATTTTATGGCAGTTAAAAAACTCAACCTTTATGATTTTAAATTTTTTTTGTTTAAACAAAGACATACTAGACTCAAATTCTAGTATGCTCAAGCATGATTGCTTACGTTATTAATTTTTATGCTGGATCTAACAGGAAAAAATGCACTTGTAACAGGTATTGCTAATAATCGTTCTATTGCTTGGGGAATTGCACAGCAATTGCATAAAGCTGGGGCAAATATAGGTGTAACATATCTACCCGATGAAAAGGGTAAAATGCAGAAGAAAGTCTCCGATCTTGTAGAACCTCTGAACCCCAGCTTATTCTTGCCTTGTAATGTTCAAGATGACGAACAAGTAAAATCTACTTTTACAACAATTGCTGAAAAATGGGAAAAAATAGATATTTTGATCCATTGTCTTGCTTTTGCAAAAAAAGAAGACTTGACTGGTGGATTTAGTGAGACTTCACGTTCTGGTTTTCATACAGCATTGGAAGTCAGTACTTATTCATTAGCTCAACTAGCAGCAGCAGCTAAACCATTGATGAAAGAAGGTGGAAGTATTCTCACATTAACTTATTTAGGTGGTACCAGAGCTGTGCCCAATTATAATGTAATGGGAGTTGCTAAAGCTGGTTTGGAAGCCGGCGTACGTTATCTTGCGGCTGAATTAGGTACAGCAAATATCCGTGTAAATGCAATTTCTGCAGGTCCAATTAGAACTTTAGCTTCTTCTGCGGTTGGAGGTATTTTAGACATGATTCATCATGTGGAAGAAGTAGCACCATTACGACGTACTGTTACTCAATTAGAAGTAGGAAATGCGGCAGCTTTTTTATGCAGCGATCTAGCAAGTGGAATTACGGGACAAGTACTCTATGTTGATGCTGGATATGAAATCATGGGTATGTAAATAATCAACACTTTCAAGTTGTTAATCTCAAAGTTGTTAATCTCAAGTTGCGAGCCTGAAATTGTAAGCCTGAAATTGTAAGCCTGAAATTGTAAGCCTGAAGTTGTAAGCCTGAAATTATGAGCCTCGAATTTTAAACCTTAAGTTGAGAATTTCCGAGTATGAATTTCTAGTTGCGAACTTCCAACTACGAACTTTCATTTGTTAATAGCTACAAGCTAATTACTCAAAGTCAGTTTTGTATTTAGATGTAGCTATTGGCATTTTCCACCCTCAAGACTTTATCTAAATGGCAAGCTCCTATGCAAACAAGTAATCGTCAAATTCAGTCCCGCCATCAAAGTACGGTTAATAACCCTCGCATTGCTTCAGTTAGTCGCACCACCGGCGAGACAGATGTGCAGGTGACAATTAACCTAGATGGAACGGGACATTGTCGTGCTGCGACAGGAATTCCTTTTTTGGATCATATGTTGCATCAAATAGCTTCCCACGGTTTGTTCGACTTGGATATTAAGGCTAAGGGCGATGTGGAAATTGACGATCACCACACCAACGAAGATGTGGGAATCACTTTGGGACAAGCAATTGCAAAAGCATTAGGTGATCGCAAAGGAATCGTCCGTTTTGGTCATTTTATTGCGCCTTTAGATGAATCCTTAATTCAGGTAGTTTTGGACTTTTCCGGACGTCCCCACATTACCTACGGTTTAGAAATACCCACCCAAAGGGTAGGAACTTACGATACTCAGTTGGTGCGAGAGTTTTTTATCGGAGTTGTTAACCACTCACAAATGACGTTACATATTCGTCAACTTGATGGAATTAATTCACATCACATCATTGAAGCGACCTTTAAAGCTTTTGCTCGGGCTATGCGAATGGCTGTAGAAATAGATCCCCGTCGTGCAAGTAGTATTCCTAGTTCTAAAGGGGTTCTCTGATTTTACTGAAGTCAGCTGATGAGTGTGGGGAGTGTGGGAAGTGTGGGGAGTGTGGAGAGATAAATAAAAGTACTCATTAATGTGCGCTAACATTACTCGTTAATTTTTTCCAAAGAGATCCATGGTGTCAGATTTACTTTTAGAAGCTGAAACGGTGGAAAAATCTGAAATTCCTATTTGGTATTTTCCTCTAGCTAATGGGCGTTATGAGGTCAAACCAGGAATGATTCCTCTCGGTTCCGACTTAGGTAACGGTAAATTAGACGAACAGGTATTTCAAATTGATAGTAATTTTGCTCATTATCGTCGATTAAAGCTTGCTGCTCGTAAAGAAAATTTAGATAAATATTACCAAACTCATAATTATTCTTCAGGTGTTGGAAATGCTGTCGCAGGGTTAATTATTGATCGCTTAACCAAAGAATATCCCCAATATTTTAATACACAATTTTTAGGTGATGGGAATGTCATATTTAATAGTTTTCTTACCGGGGAAAGCTTCTACTTAGACAAAAATTTGCAACTACAAGCAGTTGAATTTAATGGTAAAAAAGTAGTTCCGATTTATACTTCTACCCTCGATGCTTTAGCAACACAAATTCAAGAAGATATCACAGTTATTTGCCGTGATAGAAATGCTAAAAACTGGGTAAGTGCTATTCACTTATGTTTTCCCAACCATTGGTCAGCAGAAGAAAAAATAGGTAAAGATTTTGCGACAGTACATGCTCCTGTGGCATGTATGGAAAAAATTAACCGCCAAGCTGATAAGATTGTCAACACTATTATTATTCGCAAACCAATGGTACGTTTTGCTTGGGGTTTGAGTACTGATACGCGGCTTAACCATCATCCACAAGCACCGCACAACATATCAGTTGAAAAATGGAATGGGAGAAATTTCAATCGAGATTATCCCCGATTATATTTAAGAATTGAACGTCAGACTATGTGGGGTTTACCTGAACATAACGCATCTTTATTTACTATCCGTACTTATTTTCGTGATTGTAGTTTGTTAAAAAAAGACAAATTATTAAGGTATAAATTATCCTATGCTATTAAGTCTATGACATCAGATTCTTTAATTTATAAGGGATTAAATAATAGTAAAGAAGATATTTTGAATTTCTTAAATAATGATGTGATGTCTATTTAAATACTTTTTTAGTACTGTAAATACTTGTATCTTATTTTGATGCTAAATTTTACATTGAATACAAAAGTGAAGTTACCTATTTTTGTTAGTCAACACAAACAGGAATTTAATAATAAAAATTAATAAAAAATATTTGCGACCAAAAAAATCGCTACAATACTGAAAACACTTTATTTAAAGTGACACGAGCAATCATTCTGAGTCACTCAAATGTTATTTATTTAGCTTTGAATGAGTATGTATTTTTTACTCTGTAGTAATTTTGAATTAATAGACGTGGATTATATATTGAGTTTTTATAAGGCATTGTAATTATGCAGCAGAATGCCGAACAAATTGATTTATTTGCTTTAAAGCAGGCGATAGACACTTCTCCATTAACAGTCCCATCCGATATTTTAGTTGTCGATGCAATTGCTGTGATGATGGGTTGGGCAAGAACTAGTAATAGTTATGAGTTCGCAAATTATCGACCCGAAAAAATTAATGTCAGCCAGAAGCCGGAAGATTATGTATTAGTTGTAGAGAATTTAAATGTAGTAGGAATATTAACTCAAACAGATGTAATTAGACTTACTATTGCTGGGAAAAACTTATCTAAGATGAGAATTTCCGAAGTAATGACGCGGGAGATAATAAAAATAAAGCAATCCCCCGAACGGGATATTTTCGCAGTTCGTTCCTTAATGCGCGAACATAGAGTTTGTCATTTACCAATTGTAGATCGACAAAATTCTTTAGTAGGAATAGTTACTCAAAGTACTTTATTACAAGTTTTAGATAATTTAGAAAAAATTGGTGTTACTGAAAACTCACAAAATCAAGTAGGAAGAAAAATAAATCAATTAAAGCAAATAGGAGAGACCTTAGTCTCAGGTCTAGAAACGAAACATCAATTTATTAATTCAGTATATGAAGAGGTAGATAGTCAAAGAACTGGTCAAATTAGTACAGTTTCTTTTGACGAAATGGATGAGAGTGAAAAAGATATTGCTAGTGAAACAGAGTTTAATTTTCTATATCCTAGCGGTAAATTAAAAGCTCATAATAAATATTGCGATCAAGAATTAGAGTCTTCGAAGCAAAAGGATATTAATCGATATCAACCATCAGAGTCAGAGTTAGACGAAAATCAAGAAAATTCTGACAATTCAGTTCAAAATTTAAACTCTACGACCTCAAATGTACCTATTTGTATTTACGAATTGGATCGTAAAGGTACAATTCTCTTCGCGAACATAGCTTATGAGGAAGTAACTCAAAAACATTTACTGTATGGGAAATTAACAGAATCTTTTCCTGAAGGACAACTTTCCAAAGTTGAGTCTGCGATCGCGGAAGTTTTTGATACCGGACAAGTTAAGGAAATAGAATATTCAATTCTTAATTTTCAAGGTAAAGTTCAGTTTTACACAACCAAAATTGTACCAAATCAAGTTAACGGGAAAGCACCAACAGTTATCTTGGTGATTAGTAATATAACTGAAGTTAAGCAAGCACAAGCCGCTTTACAAGAAAGCGAAGAGCGATTTCGCACCATGGCTGATACTGCTCCGGTGATGATTTGGCTTACTGATACAGATAAACATTGTACTTACTTCAATTCCTGTTGGCTTGAACTAACCGGACAAACTTTGGAACATGAAATTGGTCATGGTTGGATTCGGGGTATTCATCCAGAGGATAGACAAAAGTCTTTAGATATTTACTTTAGATCGTTTGACGAACGGCGATCGTTCTCCATGGAATACCGATTGCGAGGTTACGATGGTGAATATCGCTGGATTTTGGATCGGGGAACGCCCAGATTTAATCCAAATGGGAGTTTTGCCGGTTATGTCGGTTCTTGTGTAGATCTGACTGATCGCAAGCTTGCTGAGGAAAAAATCGCTGAACAAGCAGCCCTACTTGATGTTACTACGGACGCAATTTTATTACGAAGCTTATCAGGGGAAATTTTATATTACAATCGAGCTGCTGAAAGTATGTATGGTTGGAATTCTTCAGAAGCGATCGGTAAAATTGCTAATGAACTTTTATATCCAAAAAAATCACCAGAACTGATAGACGCATTAGAAAAAGTTAGCGAGAATAATTCTTGGCAAGGTGAGTTATGTCAAGTAACTAAAAGTGGTAAAGAAATTATTGTTGCCAGTAGATGGAGTTTAGTAAGGGATAAAGCAGGAAATCCTAAATCTATCCTGACAGTTGATACTGATATTACAGAGAAGAAACAATTAGAAGCACAATTTCTTCGCGCCCAACGCTTGGATAGTCTTGGTATTTTGGCTAGTGGGGTTGCTCACGATCTCAACAATATTTTGACACCAATTTTGGGTGTTGCCCAATTATTACCGATCAAGGTCAACAATCTGGATACTACTTCCAAGCAGATGTTAGAAACTTTGGAAAATAGTGCCAAACGCGGTGCTGACTTGGTCAAGCAAATTCTATCATTTGCCCGTGGTGATGAGACTAAGCGTACCTTAGTCCAAATTAAGCATTTACTCAAAGATGTCGAGCAATTTGTCAAAGAAACATTTCCTAAATCGATTGAAATTGAAAAGAATATATCGCAAGATTTATGGATTGTTTCTGCAGACCCCACCCAATTGCATCAAGTATTAATTAATTTGATTGTCAATGCTCGTGATGCAATGCCTGATGGAGGAAAATTAAGTATTTCTGCTCAAAATGTCTCAATTGATGAAAACTATGCCAGGATGAACATTGAGGCAAAAGTTGGTCCTTATGTAGCTGTAACAATTGCTGATAACGGGGTTGGGATTCCTCCGGAAAATATAGACAGAATTTTCGATCCCTTTTTTACAACTAAAGAAGTAGGTAAAGGAACAGGACTTGGTCTATCAACTGTTTTAGGGATCGTCAAAAACCACGGCGGTTTTGTGGAGATATATAGCAAAGTAGAACAAGGCAGCCAATTTAAAGTATATTTACCTAGCCGGCAAGGTATTGTTCCTCAAGCCACCCAAAATTCCGAGTTGTTCCCGGCGAGTGGAGAATTAATTTTGTTAGTTGATGATGAAGCTAGTATTTGTGAAATTATTAAAGCCACATTGGAAACCTATAATTTTAAGGTATTGATAGCTAAAGATGGTATTGAGGGAATTTCTTTGTACGCTGTCCATAAACATGAAATTTCTGCGGTCTTAATTGATATGATGATGCCTTTGATGGATGGACCGACAGCAATTCGTACCTTGAAGCGAATGAATCCACAAGTGAAAATTATTGCTATGAGTGGATTAGCATCCATGGAAAGTCTCACACAAACTGCAGGAAGTGGAGCGCAACAATTTCTGTCAAAACCTTTCACTGCACAGGAATTATTGAATTCTTTAACATCGCTCTTGTAGCGTTTTTCAAAAACTCAAGGTACAGTGAATATTTTTATTTCTTCTTTGTTCCCGTTCCCTTTTCCCTGTTCCTACTTCCCTATTCCCTAAATAAAAATCAATCCTTATCCGATTGAGAATAACCATCTGAAAATTTTTCAATAAATGGTGATATTCCCTTCACAAATTCAGTAGTTGATTCGTAGGGTAAAACATTTCGACCTGGAAGTTTTATTCCAGTACCTTGCGGTAGAACAGCTAAGTATTGTGCTAACCATTCATCTGCTTGAACTGTTTTTCCTTCTTTACTAATGCTTGATATCTCTTGACCCACCACAACCAATGTGGGTTGCTTAATCGAGGAAATTCCATCAAGATAATCTTTGCGCCAAAATCCAGCTAGGAAAGAAAATACTGCGTGACGAGTTGCGGGATTTTTTGAACCAGCACGTAGTGTATTTAACCATTCTGCATCCACAGCATCTGCTGATCCAAATAATTGTTTGACTGAAAAATTTTGTAAAAACTTTTCACGACGTGCATAGCGATAAAAAGCACCACCTAGAGGAGAATTTAACAAATTCCAAATTATTTTTTGCTGTTGATTTGAAGTTTCTTGTGTCATGACTTTCCAATTCGGAGGACAAGCCAGAACGAGCCCATGAATTAAATTGGAATACTTTTGAGCTAATTCAATTGCTACGGGAAATAACGCACCTTGAACAATCAAAATAGCTGGCTTCTTGACTACTTTATGTAAAAAACATTGTAATTGTTCTGCCCAATCTTCAGGGTAATAAGCAACACGGGGTTTATCACTTTCTCCACATCCAAGCAGATCTGGATTATAAATTTGATTTGGTTTGTCTTGCTGATACCATTCTTGACAAAATCTGTGCCAAAATTTTCTGGATAGACCTACACCAATTGGATGTATTAAGACTATGGGAGTTAAATATGAATTAGAAGCATTAGGTTGATTATTTGGTTGGTAAAATTCGTACGCACAGCGATAATTATTCCAGTTGTAAAACTGTATGCTAGAAGTTATTGTATTTAAATTCATAATTAATCGAAATAAGTCATAAACTGTTAACTGATAACTGATAACTGATAGATCAAAAAATAATCTGTGGATGAATTAACTTATAGCCAGCAGCTTTTAATTTTTGATTGGAAACTCTAGCGTTAGAAGAACGACTACTTTCTAATGAGGAATCCCATTTAATTTTTTCTAAATTGTGCTCTGCACAAACTTTTTCTATAACTTCGTATCTAGTTAAATTTGCATCATCAACTACATTATAAATTTCTGCCAATCTATGGCGGCTCGCGAAATCTATTGCTCCAACAATGTCATCAAGATGGATCCAGTTTGCAGCTTCTTTTCCTTCTCCGGGAAGAGTTTTTCCAGCAAATCGACTATATATTTTTCTGATTTCTCGGTTTGGTCCGTAAATCCCTGCCAGTCTTAAGATACAAATACTCAGCTTTTCATTAGAGGCTGAAAGTAAAATTTGTTCGGTTTCCCTTAAGGTTTTGCCAGATTCAGAAGTAGGTTGAATCTGTGTTTCCTCATCTACTAAATTACCCCCAAAATTACCATACACAGAAGAACTAGATGTATATATAATTTGTTTTACAGTAGGGTTATCTTTGACAGCCCGAACTAAGTTTTTTGCAGTTTGTAAATAAGTTTCTTGATAAGTACTATTACCAATTCTGGCAATACTTAGCAAAACTGTATCTTGATTTTGCAAAGCAGATTTCAGCCCTTCTATATCTTCCCCTTTCAGAACAAGTGCTTTTTGAGCAACTTTTTGCAATTTAGATATTTTTTCCGGTGTTGTTGTTGTAGCTGTAACCACACAGGTTTTTTTCTGTTGTAAGTGTTCAGCTAAGGCATAACCGACATAGCCACAACCAATAATAATAAAATTCATAAATAAGAAGAAGTCGGGGATTAACGGGTAATTGGTAATTGGTAATTGGAGATGGATAATTCCAAAATTACTACTCAATAGGCACTAATCCATCTTTAATCATGGACTGTACCATCTGGCATGATGGCTCCTCCCAAGTTAGCGCCAATTAATTTTACCAATAGGCGTTCCCCAGACCTAACTCTTGCACCTCTTAAATCAGCACCTCTCAAATCAGCACCACTTAAATCCGCTCCGATTAGGTTGCTCGAACGTAAATTTGCTTCCCGAAGATCTGCTAGCAGCAAATTAGCTCGAAATAAATTGGCTCCTGATAAATTCGCACCTCTAAGTACAACTTTATGCATAAAAGTATCGCTGAGATTTGCCCCACTCAAATTGGCATAACTGAGATTTCTTCCGGATAAATCTTTATTGCTTAAATTTGCACTGCTGAAGTCTTTTCCACTCAAATCTGAGTTTACTTTGGGTGGTGAGGGTTGTTTGGGTGGTGAGGATTGATAAGGTGCGGAGTTATTAGACTGTTTCTGAGGTGAAGCAGGTGGTTTATATGAAGCAGATGGTTTGTAATAATTAGGTTGCTTTGGTGGAGTAGATGAATTATTCAGACTCCTATGCTTTTTAGTTTTTAAAGACCGTAGTTTGTCTCTGGCTTCATTAATTTCCTTTAACTTTTTCAGGGCTTTTTGTTGTAAGCGCTGGTTATTTTGCGGCAAACGATCCGGATGCCAAACAAAAGCCAGATCTTTATGTGCCTGGTTAACCTCTTCTAATGTTGCTCCAGGTTGTAATTCTAAAACCCTATAATACCGCTCCAGCTCTCTCATAAGACGTTGTGCTTACAAATTACATAAATTATGAGTGATGCCGCTTTTTATCAGCTTAATTATCAAAGCAAATTTTTTTAACTTTTGGGCAATTACTCTTAAAAGTCAAGTTATTCTGGCAACAATTATTAGCATTCGAGCTATTAGAACTTCGTTCGGGGCAGAAATTGACATCATTACAATATCTTAATTCTTAAGTATTTTTTTAAGTTCATTTTTTTAGGTTCATTTTTTAAGTTCATTTAGGATCAGTTCTCAACTAAAATCTTGATTTTAGATATGCTTATAACCAATAAATAGTGTATCAAATAAGGCCGCAACTTATATTTTGCTATTTCTGTGGGCGATAACAATTTGGTTAATATTCCTTATTGGTTAATATTCCTGATTTTGATAATTCCACTTCTTTACTATTAATTGTTAACTAGATTAACCAGTTATGGATAACTGGCTATGGGAAAGGGTAAAGCCAAATACAGTTATTTTTTTGATAACTGTGATTTAGTCACCTCGCTCAATTAAGTAGCAAGATATAACAGCCTTAATTAGGATTTAGTAGTCGTTGTTGCATTGCCCTAAAATAAGATGCTACAGGTATCTGGTATATTTCTACAAATAACCAAATAATTACAGAAGAGTGGGAAAGAAAGGTTAAAAAAGCCCAAATACAAGGTATCCATGTAAATGGTTGCTGTGATTGAGGAGGCAGATAGTAAGCAATTATGCCTGTCAATGTTGTAGGTAAAGCAATAAAAGCTAGGGCTCCTACTGTGTAACCCCAACCTAATTCAACTCCTTCTAAACGTGGTTGTTTCCAATTCATTCCATCCCAACGCCAAGTAAGTGGGGGTTGTCTTGAAGGTAAGATTAATTCTTGTTTTTCCAGATCTACAGTAAAAATTTGTTGGCAAAAATTACAAGACATTGCTTCCATTAAAGCCATGTTAGAGATATCCCCCGCCCTACATAGAGGACAGGGGTAAACTCCTTGGTAGTCAACAGTTTTATTCAATAACTTTGAACTGAATTTTGAACTTGGCATGACATTTAGAGGCTCTTGTTTACAAACAATAAAATGAATTGCAAGATAAGTCAGCTAACAAAATTTGTTACTTTCTATTTACAAATTAGCAAAGGTATTTAATTTTAATTTATAATTAACAACTCATATTTAATTCCGACCTGAATTCAATTGCACCCTACAGTGGGAGTCTAACGCAAATGACCGCACGAGTAATGCAATAATACTCATA
Source organism: Mastigocoleus sp. MO_188.B34 (assembly GCF_030065675.1). Classification (GTDB taxonomy): domain Bacteria; phylum Cyanobacteriota; class Cyanobacteriia; order Cyanobacteriales; family Nostocaceae; genus Mastigocoleus. Next base: position 14,085 of record NZ_JASJDK010000124.1, read on the forward strand.
AATATTAGATTATCTCTCTGGAGAGTCCTTTATTGAATTTATCTATTTTCTTATTAGATTTAAAGAGGTGGTCGAATTAACTCTTAGTATGGTGGGAATAAAAAATTGGCAGTTAGCATAAATATTAAAAAATAAACATATTGTTATTTTTAGTTTGTTTCATTTTTTCAGGTTGCTAATGAAAATAAACAACTCTGGATTAATTAAGTTTTTTATACATCACGACTTCAATTAGTAAAATATAATTTTTGTAGGTGCTAAGAGGTACTCATTATTTTTCTATGTTTCTTCAAAAAAGATAAATATGACCGGTTTTCACCTGTTTTTTAAAGGAAATTAGGGGAGTTAAAAAAAATTTATATTTCAAATTCCCTCTAAAAAAGTTTATACAAAGCAAAAAATAATCATTTCATTCATTTATTAGTTTTGTAACTTAATATTATGATGCATTTATTTTTTCCATTGTGATGTAATGTGGATTACGATATATAGCAGTTATATTTGATTTGTGAACAGATAAATCCTGTAGAGACGCGACATGTCGCGTCTCTACAATATTGATTCTTACCACACAAATTATTTAGGATTGCTATATCATCACCATGCTGTTTAAAATATTTTTTGAACGAAAAAAACTGAAAAGCAATCTTTTTAAATAGAAGTCAAGGTAAATCTTCACGTAGATGGTTGTATATATGTATTATACCTTGTAGTTGTAGTATCAGTTTTTAAGTACTATTGACGCTGCTAAAAGTCTTTGATATCTTTGCAAGTAGTCAAACAAAATGTATTCCATTATTAAATTCTGATATCTATTTGTGATTTAACTTTTATGGTTAAATTTTTGAGGTCAGCTTTTTATTTCGGAATATCCTAGGAATTAGAGTATTTATACTTATTGTCAATAACATTATGAGCAGAAATACAAGTTATTTTTATTTTTGGTTTAAGGCGGTTCACCGGGAGTGAGTCTAATTTCCTAATGGAAATCGCCCGGTGAACCGCAGAGGAAACTCTGCGGTTTTTTTATTGGTAATTTTCACTTTCATCCCTTAAGCAATTTTTTCTGTTTATCCTACTCAAGACAAAAATGAGCAACTTCAGCAAACACAAAGTTACTAATTGGTTTTATGGATTTTATTTTTGGTTCGGAACAAGTTCCGGGTAATTTTTTGATGCTGAACGAAAGCTCACTACCCGGAACTCAAAAAGTTCCGGGTTTTTATTATGGCTAAAACATCTTAGTTTTCTGTTCTGGTATTTGAGTCTCGTTTATAAATCTAATATTTCAGCGCTTAACTTCAGCTTTCAAGCTGATCAACAGTACAAATTCTTAGAGGACTTCACAATGAAAGACGCTAAACTCGCATCTAAATCTGATTCTAAATCTCAAACACTTGTAAACCTTTCCGAGCAAGTCGTTGTTGGTGGTAAAGAACTGGTAATAATTGGTGGACCTTGTTCGGTAGAAAGTTTAGAACAAATGGAAACAGTAACTCAAAAACTCTCTGTTTCATCAGTACAAGCATTAAGGGGAGGAGTCTACAAACCACGCACCTCCCCTTACGCTTTTCAGGGTATGGGTAAAGCTGGGTTAGAAATCTTATCAGAAATGCGATCGCAATATAACATTCCAGTTGTTACGGAAGTAATGACGGTTTCTCAAATTGAATTAGTAGCCAATCATGCTGACATGCTGCAAGTTGGTAGTCGTAACATGCATAACTTTGACCTACTCAAAGCTTTGGGTAAAGTCAAAAAACCAATATTGCTCAAACGCGGTTTAGCTGCAACCATAGAAGAATTCGTCATGGCTGCAGAATATATTCTCAGTCATGGTAACCCCAATGTAGTTTTATGTGAACGGGGTATTCGTAGTTTTGATAATTACACCCGCAATGTTTTGGATTTGGGCGCGATCGCAGCACTCAAACAAATCACCCATTTACCGGCGATCGTAGATCCTTCCCATGCAGTAGGTAAATGGGAATTGATTGCACCTCTAGCTAAAGCAGCGATTGCTTGTGGTGCAGATGGTTTAATTATTGAGTGTCATCCCGAGCCAGAAAAATCAGTATCGGATGCTCGTCAAGCATTATCTTTAGAAGCGATGGTGGAACTAGTAGATAGCTTAAAACCGGTAGCTGCATCTGTAGGAAGAAGTATATCGGAAAACGTAGGGGTAGGTTCAAAGCCTACCCCTTTCCATTATTCATCTCAATTAAATGTGGCTTAAATTCAAGCTTATGAGGTAGGTGTGTTAGGTGCAGGACAATAATATTGTTGTAGATCCAAAATTGATTTGCGCCAACCACCATCCAACTAATTACACCAATAGAGGTCATTAGGCTGAATTCTAATATTTAATATTTACAGTGAAAATTAAAAATACCTAATTTCCAATCTCAATCGCCTCTTTACTTGACTTACTTTAATCACCCATAGAATTCTTATTACTAATTACTGAGTATTTATAGGTGATTTAAGTGACAAATACATCTCAAATTAAAATTATGATTTCTTGGTCGGAAGATGGCTTAGAGGACAAAGAATTACAAGCGCAAACTCAGAAGTTAATACCTGAAATCAAAGAAGTTGATGGGGTAGAAACAGTCAATTTGGTCACTGTAGCAGAAGCTCCCCTTGGTTCTAAAGTATTTGGACCTTTTTCTCTTGGAAGGTTAAAAACGATGGTCGATCCAACTAAAATCAAAGTTTTATTTGAGTTTATTGGCGATCGCATGAATGGAAAAGCTATCGAGTTGGATGTGGAAGCTAACTACAAAAAGCTTAAGCTCAAAGTTGATAACGAAGAAGAATTGGTGACAGCAATTGAGACAGCACAGAAATTTATTAGTGAATAGCAGCAAATTATTTAGTTAGGGAAGGACAGTTTAGTAGTCTCAAAATCAGTTAAGGTCTGAGAACTAAGTGTAAATAGTTACTAAAAATATACTTTTTACTCCTGACTTCTGAATTCTGCTATTTTTAACTCCCAGTTTGATTTTGACTGCGAGATGGAAATTTACACTTCACTTCTATCTCTAAATTGCTTTCTGCTGTACCTTCTGTGATGTAAGGTATACCAGCCTTACCACCAATTTTCATCCCAAACTTCAGGGTGACTTCCTCTACATCTGCAAACTTAAAGTCTTTAAAAGCACCAAGTGCATATACTGCGTAGCCGCGAATTGTTTGACGCGCTTCCCTCATTTTGAGAATTACTTTATCGTCAATTCCCTTTTCTCCAGGACGCATTCCACCACCCCGAGTCGGATTCTTTGAAGAATCGGGTTTTTCTTTTGTTTCTATATAAATTTCATAAGTTTCTCCATCTTCTTGAATTTCCATCCGTTGTATTTGTGACATTTTGACCTCAAGAATTAAGTTTTTTATGGAATTAAAAGTACTTGTTCAGTATATATGTGTAGTTTAAGGTAGATATCTCACAAATTTTCTGGGCAAGGTTAATTTGTATGAAGCGATATGCGTTGATTGTTGGTATAAGTCAATATGGCAGCAATATGTTAGGTGATTTACAAAAACCAGCAAGTGATGCAGAAGCGATTGCACAAATATTAGAAAAACATGGAGATTTTCAGGAAGTTAAACGTTTACCTGCTAATTGGCTGAATCACTATCAATGTGAAGTCGCAGACTCACAATTAACCGGAGAAGAATTAACGAGGGAATTAAAATATTTTTTACTCGAACAAGCTAAAAATAGTGAAGCACTAATTTATTTTAGTGGTCATGGTTTTGCTATTTGGGATGATTTAGGTGAGGAGTATGAGGGATTTTTGGCGACTTCTAACTGTGAAATCAATAGAGAAAGAGAAAAGCTAATCGCTCAACAAAATGGAATCTCTCTACGTCGACTCAACGGATTGATTAGCAAAGCACAGGTAAGTAGTTTAGTTGTCATTCTCGACTGTTGTCATGCAGGTTCGCTTTTAGAAGATGACTTAGTCAAACAAGCACTAATAACTTTTAACACTTCAGAAAAAGATTATTATTTGATTGCTGCTTGTCGCAGTGGAGAGAAAGCTTATGAGGGAAAACAGTATAGTATTTTTACTGAAGCTTTGCTCAAAGGACTGGCAGAAGAAAACGCTGGTAATGACGGAAAAATAAGTTGTGATCGCGTTTTCGATCTGATTGATAGCGAACTTCAAGGTTTAGGACAAGAACCAATTCGTATGGGTTCGGGACGTTCTATTACTTTGGTTACCCACACAAATAAAATTCGAAATCAGCACTGTGAAGTTAAGGAAGAGTGTCCTTACCAAAGTTTAAAAGCATTTGAAGCGGAACAAAAACAATTTTTCTTTGGACGCAAGCAGGTTGTCAATGATATTTTAGCAAGATTGACACAAAAGCCCTTTGTGCCTGTAATTGGTGCTTCTGGAAGTGGTAAATCTTCAGTAATTAGGGCTGGTGTAATTCCAGAATTAGAAGATAGGGGATGGCGAGTATTAGATCCTATCAAACCAGGATTTGAGCCTTTAATTGAACTTAGACGGACTTTCCGAAAATTTTTCCTGGGAACAACTAAAGAAAAGCAGCTAAAAGATTTAATTGAAAACCAAGAGAATACTTTAGCTGTCATTATTGAACACTTACCAGCTTCAGAGCAATTTTTGCTGGTGGTGGATCAGTTTGAGGAAGTTTTTACCATTTGTGCTGATCGGGAAGAAAGACAAAGATTTATTCAACTACTTACTCAGGTAATAAACGTAGCAGATTCCCCCTTAGCAGTAGCGATTACATTGCGGGCTGATTTTCTTGAACCATGTTTAGATTATCCTTCCCTAACTAAATTAATTCAAACCCAAGCTGTTTTTATCCCAAGTTTAACTGGGATTGATTTACAGGATGCAATTAAAGAACCAGCGAAACTTCAAGGTTATTCTGTTCAAGACAAATTATTTATGAAAATTTTGGAAGATGTCAACAAAGAACCAGGATTTTTGCCTTTACTAGAATTTACCCTAACTGAATTATGGCAAAAACGAGATCGAGAAAAACATCAGTTAACTTTAGAGCAATATGAAAAGTTAGGGGAATTAAATGGGACGCTTAATTCCCATGCAGAAAAAGTTTATAACTACAAAGATTTTGAAGAAGATAATCCTATTCAAGAACGGACTCAGCAGGAAAAGGATTGGATTAAGTTAATTTTCTTAAGATTGATACGTACTGGTAAAGATAAGAAGGATACTCGTCAGCGACAACCAAAAGCAAAGCTATTAGCGATACACCTTCAGGTGTCGGCTTCACCTATCACTGGAGATGAAATTGAGAAACAAGAAATCTTGAGTGAGTTATTAGATGGTGAAAATGGATTAGTAAAAGGTCGGTTATTAGTAAGTGGTAAAGATCAGGAAGAGAAAGCGTGGATTGATTTAGCCCATGAAGCACTAATAGAAGGTTGGCAAAGATTCTCTCAATGGCGTCAAGAAAACTGGGCACTGCGAAAGCTAATTGATAGAGTAGAAGACTTATTTTGGGAATGGCAAAAAGAACCAGATAACGAAAATTTAATGATGGGTGGATTATTACGTCAAGTTAGGCGCAAGTGGTTAGAAATAGAACCATTACTGGAACCAAAAATAAAAAAATACTACCAACTCAGTTACGACTATAAAAATAATTATGAAAAGCACCTAAAGAGCACAATGTACCCTCACATGACTCAAGAATTAGCAGAGGATTTACTACAACTTGATGATGATAAACTCGGAGGCGATCACAAAGAAGTTTCAATTTTATTTTCCGATATTCGTGATTACACCACTTTAATTGAAAATCTGGAAGCAGAAAAGGTGGTGAGTATGCTCAATGAATATTTTGAATCAATGGTTGAAGCCGTATTCACACATAAAGGCACCCTAGATAAGTATATCGGTGATGCTATTATGGCTGTTTATGGTTCCCCCTTACCTCTAGAAGAACATGCTTGGATGGCGGTGCAAACATCTTTAGAAATGCGAAATCGTCTGTATGAGTTTAATCAACGTCGTCGCGCTGGTAATAAACCAATCATTAATATCGGTATTGGCATTAATTCTGATACAGTTATTAGTGGTAATATTGGCTCCAGCAGGCGAATGGAATTCACTACTATTGGTAATGGAGTTAATCTTGCTTCTAGACTAGAACGTTTAAGTAAACAGTATGGTTGCGATATTATTCTTAGCGATAACACTTATAAACCTTGTCAGGAGAAAATATGGTCTAGGGAACTAGATTACGTTCGCATTAAAGGTAGAAATGAGCCAGTAGCTATTTATGAGTTAATTGGTTTTCGTAATGAACCCATAGATTCTAAAAGAATAGAAAAAATTGAACATTATCATCAGGGGCGCAAATATTACGTCAATCGCCAGTTCAATCTTGCCAAAAAAGAATTTGAAAATGTTTTACAAATAGATAGAAACGATCTAGCTGCAAGAATGCAAAAGAACCGTTGTAATTATTGGCTAGAATCTGCACCAAAAGATATTGATAAGAAATGGGATGATGGTGTGTGGACTTTTAAAGATAAGTTGTCAATGGATAGTTGGTAATTGGTAATTAAATTTATTATTTTTGTATATCAATAAATCATATTCTACTTTTCCTCAAATAACCAATCAATTTATATTTTACCTTTCAGCAAGCCCTAATAAAGCCTTGCCGAAAAATTAGAGTAACCATTTCTGCCATCACTCCTTTTGTAGAGATCAGGGTAGTTGTTTACCAATGAGCATATTAATGACCCAAGATCCAAAGCAATGTTAATGTAACATGTAATTTTAAGGTTTATTGTGACATTTTATTCAGTTTTCTAAGTCGATAATTTCAACAACAAATAAATTATTTTTACCACCGATTATTTTTATGAATAATTAGAAAAACTGTTCATGGTGTTATGGATAGTTACTAAAATAATATTTGTAGCTGTTTTAAGATAATAAATGATTTGATATTCAGCATTTTTCCCATTTTGAATATCGCTACTTTTAACCCTCAACTTAAAAATTGTATATCCAAGTCCAGGAACGAGATATCCTGGTAACTCTCCTGATTCTAGCCGTTTAATAACTGGCTCAATGTCGTTACGAATATTACGATTTTTATTTGCCAAAATACGTATGTTACGTTGGAATTTATTGGTTGCTTCCACATTAATGAAAGATGATTTATTCTGCATCGATTTCTTCCCAATCAATTCCTTCCCACAATTGAGAAACAGGTATTGTATTGCCGATGATTGCATCGTACCACCCCTGACGGAAACTTTCACTGGCAGTTTCGGAAAGTTCCTCATCTCCAGAATGATGATTTGGAACGAGTACGATGACCCTAACGCGGCTACGATTGCTCAAGCTCAACGGTTTATCTAGAAAAAGTTGACCGATTTCGTTGACAGTCGCCTTAACTTCAATTGCTTTCATTTTAGTTAATTTAAATACTAAGATAATTATATGAAACAGAATTAGCTTACTAATAATAATGTCTCTTTCTCAAGATATACCTAGAAAATCATCAAAAATACAGACATATTATTTATATATTTTTTAGGCATTTTATCGAACTTTGTCACGCTCGAAGTTAATAATCCCGATCAACCAAACTTATTAGAACAGGTACTAAAAATATTGAAAGTTGCTAAAAATAACAATGACAAGCATGACAACTTAGGGAAAATTAAATGATGGAGGATTTGGTAAAGGTAAGGGTTTAGTTCATCGCGATTTGAAACCGGGTAATATCTTCCTCACGCGAGTCAAGGACGAAGTCATCGTCAAAGTTGGCGATTATGGTTTATCAAAAGCCTTTGATTTAGAAGGTTTGAGCGGTCATAGCATGACTGGAACCAAAGCTGGAACTCCGGTGTTTATTCCCCGACAGCAAGTACTAACCCAAGTTGCTAGTTATCAAATTCCAGACTTTTTCGCAAAATAAGCACAGGACAAAGTGTGTGGTTGCGCTACGCGCAACCACA
>NZ_JASJDK010000125.1 GCF_030065675.1 Mastigocoleus sp. MO_188.B34
AGCTATAAATTATTAGTTGTGGGATGTTAATTAATACAAATTTGGGTATTATATCATCTGAAATCTCATGATAAATAACCCTCAGTTATATTGAATATTATTGACTTTTGATAAAATTCAGTATTGATTTTTAATCATATTCAATAATATTGAATTAGAAATATTAAAATTGGTTTGAGTCGCTACTCATATGACTTATTTCAATTAGTATTTCATAAAAAATCACAACTATTAAAGGTAATTAGATGAGCCTTAAAGATAAAAACCCCAACACTATTTAAGTTTATTCTCTCAATTTGTATTCTCAATTTTTAGAAATACTAAATATAGATAACCTATACTCCAATCCAATATTCAACAAGATAATTTCTCAAGTAAAAGAGCCTAGAAAGGGAAATTAGCAAAATCAAATTAATAGTCTGAAGAGCTACATAGTCTCACCAACATGAGTTTTAGTACTAATACCTTACAGAATGAAACAATGAAGGTTATTAATATGTTAGTAATGTCATATTTATCAGCTAAGCACTAAAATATCACATTAGATTATTGACATTCATAAACCTTCTGATTAATTGACAAATTATGTAATAACTAACTTCTAGACCTAACTTTTATATACTGCTAAATAAGAATCATATATCCGCACTATAAGCTAAGTCGTAACTCATCTTGTGGATAATTTTTAAAGTAACATAAACCAAAGAGAAATTAGAAGTATTTACGTGTTTTTCACATAAAACATTATCTGTAATCTTTAAAATTTAGAATATCTTTAAAGAATTTATATCCCTACTGAGGAGTGATAAATTTTCATTTATAGCTCTTATGTTATAGTATTGAAATTACTTAAGAGTTATAAAATTTTATTTATTTTGAGATACTGATGTAAATTACAGTTGATACCTGGATAACGATAAATTACATTGTTGGATTATATTTTTGCTTAAATACAAAAAATTTAGTTCAAAACTAGAGAAATTATGGGTAGCTTAACACTATATGAATGCTATGCTTCTCTATCGTAAGTATTATCTAAAAGAAATAACCCCAAACTCACCCTAAAAAATTAATCCATGGTTGCGACTCATAACAATTAAGGATGCATGGCTAAAAATCATAATATATATAAAATTTGGCGTTGCTGATTTGAGATATTAGTTCTATTCTCCGCAGAATTATTCTTTGCACAATTGCAATCCTTGTGGAAGCACGTTGACATAGGGTGATATTCCTTTTATGCATAGAGAGGAGTAGGGACTGTGAACGGCATTGGGTTCGCCTCTGGTACATCTCTACACAAACTGTAATGTACTCAAACGGAAACCGCCATATCAATTAACAAAGCCTTGAATTACAGAAAATACATAAATGTTAGTTTTTGGAATTTAATATTGGGTGTTGCTTTAAAAAAAGTTGACTTAAAATAGCAACGTCTATCATAAAATTCATGTAAATATTTTTTCGGAGCAAAATTTTAAGGAGTGAATGTGAATACAAGTTTCCTACGTAAGAGTGTATTTAGCTTTCTGGGTTTGGCGTCTCTAGCAGTCATTAGCAATGGAAATTCTGCAGTTGCTGAAACAGTAAATCAAGTACCTAGAATAAGTAATCAAGTAGATTTGCAAGTGTCCAATCCTCAAGGAGAATTCAATTGGGATGAAAATAAACCACAAATTTCCAGTCCGGAGATGATTGTTCCAATTTCTGAGGCATTTTCGAGTAACCAAAAATCATTACAACCACTATCAACACAAGGTAGTCTGAAAAAAGAGCAAATTTCCCAGACCATAAATCCAAAAAATCAGATCGATATAGTTACCCCTATTCCTGGAACCGTTTCCACTTCATCAGTAGTTCTTCAGTCTTTAGAGGAAAACTCCAAAGAAGTTGAGAATAACTCAGAAAAAAAATTAGCTCAAGCAGATATTGGTATTGGTAGAGCTACTCGTGGTGGTTCCAGCTACATTGGAATTGGTGCAAATATTGGTTTAGATGGTACTTCAGCCCTTGGTGACGGTAATTTTATTGTTATCAGCAAAGTAGGGTTAACTAAAAAAATATCATTACGTCCTGCAGCTGTACTTGGTGACGATACCATGTTTCTCGTTCCCCTTACCTATGACTTTTCTTTAAATGCAGCAGATCCATTTACCGAACCACTACCAATTGCTCCTTATATAGGGGCTGGAGCAGCTATTGAGACAGGTGATGATTCTGAAACAGCTTTCTTGGTAACAGGTGGAGTAGATGTGCCTCTGAATTCCCAATTCACAGCAAATGCTGCAATAAGTGCTGCTTTCTTCGATGATACAGATATTGGTTTGATGCTTGGAGTCGGTTACAACTTTAAAGGTCTTTAATCTTAAATTAAATAAAAGTCAGCAGTATAATAACTGCTGACTTTTATAAATATTTAAATAAAAACATTTTATATAAAAACTACTCAAGTAAAAATGCTGTCTAAGATTTATTTCCTACGACTTCTATTTTACAAATTTAGAATTTACCCTGAAATTTTAAAATATTTTAAGCCAAACTATGCTTGAAATAATTTAACTTGAAATGTGTAAAACGGAGAGAGAGGGATTCGAACCCTCGGTACGGCCTTACGATCCGTACAACAGATTAGCAATCTGCCGCTTTCAACCACTCAGCCACCTCTCCAAGGTAACGATTATAAATTATATTTACTCGTTTGCATTTTGTCAAGGCCTACCAGTCAATAGCCTGCAGTCTAAATTTATGAAGACTAACAGACTAGTGACTGAAATGCCATTCACTAGAGAACTTGAGCTCGCATCCAAGCGATAGGCAAGCTGCGAAGTTTTTGCCATTGCGGCACGTAGGCGCGTTGGCTGAATACATCATAATCGTTACGTTCGATTTTCGCTAATATGCGACTGTAATGTATCAGCGCAGCCCAAACAGGAAAACGGGCATCGGTTGATAAATAATGAATACCCTTTTGTGCTTGGACGTAAAACTGACGTGCCCTTTTGATTTGGAAACGCATCAGTTCGCGCCATCTTTGGTCTATTACACCTTTGAATAAATCTTCTTCAGTGTAATCAAACCTTTCCAAGTCTTCGAGGGGAAGATATATGCGTCCTCTACGGGCATCTTCACCAACATCCCGTAAGATGTTAGTTAATTGATTGGCAATTCCTAAAGCCACCGCCTCTTGAATTGGATTATATGGTGGTTTATTTTTATTCCAGGGAGCAGTATTCATAGAAGTATCTATTCCCATGACTGCTGTAGACATTAAACCAACCGTAGCAGCAACTCGGTAACAGTAAAGGTATAACTCATCAAAAGTCTGATAACGACTTCGGTATAAATCCATACGCTGACCCTCGATCATATCCTCAAAGGGTTGAATATCCATTGGGAATTTTTCAATGGTGTCAGCTAAAGCCGCATCAAAATCATCTACCGGATTGCCGGCAAAAATTGAATCTAGCTGCTTTTGCCAGAGATCTAAAGTCTCCGGAGTAGTCATTGCAGCTGCGGGACCATCTACCAACTCATCCGTACGGCGACACCAAGCATAAATTGCCCATATCGCTCGACGCTTTGCTGGACTCATCAGCAGAGTACCGAGGTAAAAACTTTTGGAATACTTTGCTGTGAGTTGCTGACAAAGTTTGTAGGATTCGTCCACAGAGACGGAAGTTTTCATGCATAGAGGTGAATCAGGCAGTTGCAGCATTCGTTGCAGGCTGAGGTTTTAGCGTGTTGTGCTCTCCAGAAGATTTTGCCACCTTGTTTGCGCTGGCAATCTCCTGCGCTGTCAGCTTACCAGAAAGTACGGCACCTTCCATGCTACCGAGATAAGGTTGCATGGTATAACTGCCACTAAGATAAAAATTATTTACGGGAGTTTTCTGGGAAGGACGGTAGTTTTCGCGACCCGGAGTTGCTGTATAAACAGAACGCGGTGTCTTCACGACGTGATATTTCAGCAATTTGGCTGGATTCTTTCCGCCAAAGTGTTGAGGAAAAAGTTTTTCTAATTCTGCAAGAGTGGCTGGCAAAATTTCTTCATTAGATTTATTAATCCAATCAGAAGCTGGCGCAAGAACTAATTCCAACATTGACCTTTCAGAATTAGCATATTCTCTACAGGTATTACTCATGTCAGCGTATACACTGAGCAAAGGCGAGCGTGAAAACAGTAATTGGTCAATATCTGTTAGTTTACGGTCAAACCACAATTGCAAATTAATTACCGGTACCCCTTCTAGTCCATCTAGCTTCTGAAAGAATTCTAGATTTTTCCAAGAAGTTGGCAACATAACTTTAAGTGGGTCTACTGGTAGCGCAGATACATAGATATCAGCTGTTAACATCTCATCAGATACACCGTTCAATCCCCTAATAAGGAAGCCTTTCACACTTCCGTCAGGATTGAGCATGATTTCTTTTAGAGGAGAATTCAGCCTTACTTCTCCACCTCTGGCAGTAATGTAATCTACCATCGGTTGGCAAAGACGTTCCGGAGGGGCACCATCTAGAAATGCCATCTTCGAACCATCTTTTTGCTGGAGAAAACGCCTGAGTGCTGTCAACAATACTACAGCTGATATCTCATCAGGATTTATAAAGTTTAGTGACTTCGATGCGGCAATAAAAATATCTTGTTGAACTTCTTCGCTTACACCCTGTATCTTCAACCATTCAGAAAAAGTGTACCGATCTGTTGATTCAACATATTTCTGTCCCCGGAGCATTGCAGGAACCAGCCCTTTCGCTAACTGGATTTTTTCACCCCAACTCAACATATCGTTATTTTGCAAAATTGCCACAATTCCATTTAGCGGTGCTGGCAAGTTTGGAAAATCAAAACGACTATAGGTACCGGGCTTTTCCGGTTGATTGAAGATCATGGTGTGCTCTTTCCATTGCAACCGATCTTCTATTTTTAGTTCTTTAAATAACTGCAACATATTGGGATATGCCCCAAAGAACACATGCAGTCCTGTTTCATACCAGTCGCCGTCCGCATCTTTCCATGCAGCTACCAAACCGCCCAGTACATCTCTACTCTCCAAAACAATGGGAGTGTAACCTGCGTCGGTCAGATATTTGGCACAAGAAAGTCCTGCTAGACCTGCTCCTGCGATTGCTACTCGCATTTAACTTTACTATTACCCAATATTTCTTTACAACTTTGTCGTTCTCATTATACTTTGCAATCCGTTACATTTTGCAGTCATAACTTAATTATCGTAAATGATTTCAAAATTTTCTTTACGTAACTATCTTAAGATTCCTGCGTTATCTGTACTTTGCTAAGTAATTTGATTAGTTTAGTAACTTAACACAGGATTACCTCATAATTCATTGAGTGCGAGTTTTTTTCACTAGAAATTGTTTTTACTAGTACAATACGGCGAAAATAAAGCAAGCATTTATAAAACTTAAAAGCTAGAGAATACAATACTTTTGTTCCCCAGACCCGTGTTTGTGAGGTTAGTCAGAGCCTGCGGCGTCGGCGGATCCGTAGGTGACGTAGTCAGAGCCTGCGGTGTCGGCGGAGCCTCTAGCCTCTAGGCACGGTCTATTAGTCCTACGGACAAGCTATAGCCTGCGGCGTCGGCGTGAGACGCGCCAGAGGCGTTAGTACGCATCCTGCGGATGAACAGCTTGCTGCGTCCAAATACCGTAAGTGCGTCTTTGCATTTAGCTGCGCTACCTACGGATCTGCTAATGACTTCAGCGTAGCGCTAATAGTCTTTTAAGCAGATTGTAAAATGCAAATAAAAATTTAAAGCAGATATATGTATTTATTCTCACACACTAACAGAAATCTTCCGCTAAATGTTTTGATAATAAATTAATTTTAGTTTGAGATTAGAGCACAAACATAAATATTATTCAAGATGCGAGATTATTACAAGATCGGTCATGAAACTATACTCACTAAGAAATAGTCATCTCTTGCCAGCATACTAGTCGAAGTCAAATAGCCCTCATAACAATCCTAATAAATAAATATTCTCAATAGATTTGTTTTTCTTTTAATTTATTTACTTAGCAGTTTAATTATCATATGTATCTCAGATATTAGTAAATATAAATCAGTTTGTATGTTTCATCGAGGAGGAATAAAGTTTATTTTGTGATTTTCAGTATCAAATTAAATTAACTATTCAAAACAGAAAAAATATTTTTAAGATTCTAGAAATAATAATAGTAAGAGTTAAAAACCTCAGAAAATCTAAAACCAAAGTAGATACAGATTTATTATTTAAAATATCTTTCAAAATCTAGTTAATCTTTAAAAAATATCATTTAGCAAACATAAAAAATAATATACATTTACTGAATAAGTATTTACACTGTTACTTGAAATACTGCAAATAATTAAATGAGGCAATTGATATCATTTATAAAAAATTCAAATTGTAAAAGCCCCTATTTGATGAATTAATATGCAAATGTCTTATTTGTCTGTCAATCACTTTAAAGATAAGGTAAGCTTCAGTGAGTATCAACTAGGAATATGAGTAAAAAATATAGCTTGTCTCTTTTGCAAATTTAGATATATAGCAATTTAATTGTTGAAAATCCTTTTTTGCTAAAAGCAGATTTGCGTTTTATTCAGAAGCACGGTAACTAAAATAAAATTGAAAGAACCATGCTATTTTTTGGGATAATTTGGGTAACATCTTGGTTTAGTGCACCTTGGTCTTTCAATCAAATTTTGCCACCAAGTCAGCCTTTAACCATTGTACAAAAGAGAGTTGTTTCGAGGTTTGAAAGTTCTGTAAGTGAAATTTTTCCATCACATTTTAATTTATGGAATGTAGCAATTTCCCCTTCAAGATTTTTGAAGATAGATTGGAAAAATGAAACACTAGTCAATTCTTTGTCGGCACCAAAATCTGCTCATAAAACTATCTATCGTAGTACTAAATTTTGTTCTTCTCCTCAAAATATTTTTCCTCAATCACCGCAAATACAAACTAAATCTAGCTTCCCTGCGTCTATTCAACTCATCAAAACTAGATTTTTGCAGCAAGATTTTGTATCCTCAGGAGTTATGCAGTCATCGTCAGGATGGCTTGGTCAAGCACTGCAAAAGATTTTCCGTTTTACAAGCAATACAAAAAATAATCTCCAATCAATGTCGTCAGCAGTGCTTGTGATTCGTAGAGGAAAAGAAAAATATGAGGTTTGGTTAAAAAATCATCTGATAGCCAATCTACCAAATAGATCTCAAGCTAATTTGATGCAACTGCGTTTGAAGAGACTCCTAGACTCGTCAAATTTCCATGCTTCTAAACTTAAACCAGCTTTTATCAATGGAACCCCAGCCTTGATGGCAGGAAATCGTTTTTTATTTAGTATAAGCAAAGAAATTTCTCGAAAAAATCGTCGTAATCCCGATCTAATTGCAATTGAATGGATCAATAATCTACGTTCAGCACTTCAAACTCCGAGACTATCCTTGATAGAAGGACAAGCCACAATGCATAATCTAAAACCTTCCCAAGAAAGTCTCTCTGGCTTTGCATCTTGGTATGGAGACTATTTTCATGGACGCTTGACTGCAAATGGTGAAAGATACAACCAAAATGAATTCACTGTGGCTCATAAAACCCTACCATTCAATACTTTTTTACGAGTAACCAATACTCAAACAGGAAAAGCAGTAATAGTTAGGGTTAATGATCGCGGTCCCTATATACCTCCTAGAAGCCTGGATTTATCAAGAGTTGCAGCACGTTGTATCGGTAGTGAGAAAGCTGGAGTTGTACCTTATAAAGCAGTAATAATGAAGCCTGAGGAAGTCCAATTTAATTTAACAAAAGCAACTCAAGCAGGGAAAAATCGGAAATCTCCTGCAAGTGTAGTAACAGTCTCTAGTTTTTGAATCTCAGATTCTGGATTTTTACTTTCGATGGGAAGATTTTGCTTGTCTGCGTACTGAGAATTCAGTATTTGAGCATTGGATTTTCATTCCAAGATAATTTAAATAAAAAATTAAGCATTTGTCCATCAAATTTCAATATATTGGTTAATGAAAATATTTTCTCAAACTGAAAACAATGATGCCAAAATTTACAAAGACAAATATGTATTTTTTATACTTCATTATTAAGTAGTATATCTTACTTTTTACCTGAGATAAAACTGTGAGCATATGTATATATAAAAAAACCCTGGACTGATACCAGGGATTATTTGACGATTCGATTACTATTTCATGGTAACGAATAAATGTAGGGATTTGTAACTAGCAATACCTGCATTTATTTGTTATTTTGCTATATATACTATTGTTCGTAAGTGTGAAATTATGGCATTAAATGACATCAAGATAAGCTGACAAAAGTATTCAGAGCGTACTTTCTTCGCTTCAAAGCTATGCAGAATGATGGTGTCAGCGATCGCTAGCAACAATGCCCTAATAGCATGATATTTACTTTATATCTGACTTCACATAGCTTTACTTAGCTCGGGTAAGTTGTAATTTTTGCGCTACACCAAAATAATTTTAATAATTATTTACATTCTGAACATGCAGATATAGTAATGCTAGTTGATTTTTATGAATGATTCAGGATTGTTGTAGTCAAGGAAATTATGTACTTGATTTAATAATTCTGATTGGATTATGATACCCAAGAAATTCTATGTATCACTAACTCTATTAAATTGTCAGGACTTAGATTGGCAAAAAATGATTTGATTTAGCTTTAGGACCGGGGCAAAGTAGTAGAGGCTTTAAGAATTAGAGAGATTTGAATAATATTTGATTTAGAAGTATTTAGGCTAATTTCTATACCAGATAATAATGTTGTGCATCATATTTTCATCTGCTCTTGATTTAAATTAGAATGCTTGCTTATTTTTCCAGAACGTAAATTTGAGTTCCATATTGAAGATTACATATCAAACTTAATAATCTGAAAATTATGAGTAAATCAAACAAGAAGAAGCTTATTTGTGTAATTTTGCATCCTAAAAAGCTTGCAGGTAAAAAGGTTGGTGCATTAATGCTGGGAGAGTATCGACTGCGCCTTGGGGAGAATTGGCTTCCCGAAGAAATAAAAAATAATCCACGTTATCAGAAATATATTCAGGAAGGATTAATAGAAGAAAAAGTTACAAATCGTTGGATGTCAGAGCCAGAAGGAGATGATTTTTAGGGTAGAACAAAGAGTAAGAGAGAGAGTAAGAGGCAAAAATTAGAGGTTTACTTTATGAGGGCTGTTGGTATACGACTGCTATCTGTCTGGCGTTTTTTAGCAAAACCAAGAATTCAATTCCACCTGGGACTTTTTAAGGTGTGGGAGTTAACCAATGCTTTGAGCGTTCAACAGCACGCAGCCAAGTCCTAAAACCAGCTTGAACATCATTACGATCTTTACTTGGTTCAAACAAACGTTCAATTATTCGTTGTTCTCGAAGAGTTTCGATGTTGTCCCAAAATCCTATAGCAATACCAGCAGCAAATGCAATTCCTTGTACGGTTGTATCGCACATCATTGGACGTTCCACAGTTATTTCTAATAAATCTGCTTGAAATTGCATGAGGAAATTATTTTCGCAAGCGCCACCGTCTACTGTTAATATTTTGATGGGACTAATGCTGACTGTATCAATAATTTCTATTACTTCTTTAACTTGATAGGCAATTGCTTCCAAAACAGCACGTACCATATGTTCTGAGGTTATTCCAGCAGTAATCCCAAAAAAGCTTCCTCTAGCAGACATATCCCAGTTAGGTGCGCCAAGCCCACTCAAAGCAGGGACAAAGTACAATCCACCATTGTTTTCCACTCTTGTTGCCATTGATTCTGTTTCTGCAGCACTTTTAATGATTTTGATACCATCACGCAACCATTGGATGCAAGCACCACTGGTAAACATGCTGCCTTCCAAAGCATAACTTACATCCAAGTTACCATTTTGGTTTATTTGACTCCATGCGACACTGCTTAGGAGCTTATTTTGACAACGAACTATATCTTTCCCTGTATTCGCAACCAAGAAACTACCAGTCCCATAAGTACACTTCATTAAACCAGGACGACAGCAACCATGACCAAATAAAGCCGCTTGCTGGTCTCCCAAGATTGCAGTGATGGGAATCGCTGTACCAAAAATTTGTGGATCTGTAACTCCAAATTCTCCGAAACTTGGTTTTATTATTGGTAAAATATTTATAGGTATTTGAAATAAATCCAATAACGTTTCATCCCACTGACAATTTTCAAGATTCATGAGCATAGTACGACTGGCGTTACTGTGGTCAGTCCCATGAACTTTTCCAGTTGTGAGTTTCCAAAGTATCCAGGTATCAATAGTACCAGCCAGGGTATTTTGATAATCGATGTCTGGTAGATTTTTCAACAGCCATGCGAGCTTACTTGCTGAGAAATATGCGTCAATTACCAGTCCGCTACGTTGATAAATTTCTGGTGCGTAACCTTGAATTCGTAAATCTTCACACTCTGGAGCAGTTCGTCGATCTTGCCAAACAATCGCACGATACAGAGGTTCTCCCGTGTTTCGATTCCATAACAAACAAGTTTCTCTCTGTACCGTTAGTCCAAGTGCAGCTATTTCACTTGAATTGATATTTGCTTTTTCGATAGCAGTTTTTACTACCCAGCAAGTAGCTTGCCAAATTTCTAATGGGTCGTGTTCTAACCATCCAGGTTGGGGATAATATTGCCTCAATTCTCTGTATGCTTTTCCAACAACTTGACCATTCCTATCAAATAAAAATGCCCGATTACCTGTGGTACCTAGGTCTAACGCTAATATATACTTTGAATTTCCCATCTTCTTCCAAACTCCCAAGTTAAAACAAAAAAATATACACCAAAAAATTTATATAAAAAAATACATAGTTGAAATAATATATGTTTTGGTGTAACTAAACTTAGAAATCAAAAAGATAAGGACATTTCAAAATAATATTGCAAAATAATATTGAAAACAAAAAAATGCGGTGGTTAAAAGGGTGTATTAGTACCACCACGTAAAATTTACAAAATCTATGCCAGAAATATCTGGAAACTTCAGCGTCTCTGAGGTAGGGCAAAATTGCCGTAGTATTATCACCTGTTCATGTATATTTTGTCTCTACCAATAAAAATTGATGTAATGTTATTGAAGATATGAAATTAAAACAAATAATGAAGATAAAAGCACAAACTTACATATATCAGCAAAGAGAACCAACGCAGTACTACACAGACGTTATTTTGTTGCAATATGTGTCTTGATAAAATACCTCTAATTTACATTCAAATTTCTCCAAAGAAACTCTAGCAAATTTATTATTAATGGGTTTATGAGAATACTGCATTCCATATTGTTATGAACGAGTAATACCACAAATCTGAGAAGGTACAAATGTAGCAACAAAAGTATAAAATTAACAAAAATTATCAGCAATTTGCGGGTAATTGATGTTCTATCGAAATAAAAAAATTTTTTTGATTTTATTTAAGCATTTGTAAAAAAATATAGCCCTTCAGGACATAATATGCTAGATCCATCCTATTGAAACTCAAAACACTTGCTATAAAAGGTGAAAAATCAATTTATTACTTAAATTCTATTAATTTTAGGCATTTTGAAGCTTTTAACTTTGTTTTTTGTCGCTAAAAGATAGTTTTAATCAAAATTTTGGCACAAAAAATTGTGGGAAAAATCATTAAGAGTAAGAGCCATTTTAAACTAATGTACTTTTGAGGAGGGATATTCCAAAAAAAATATCTACGTTAACTTGAGTAAAGTAGTTAGTTTATCTAATGATGTTCTACAGATTATGACCAATAATATTAATATATTTGGTCTACATATTATTAAATATTTTAATAGTTAATACTATTATCATAATTGGAAGATAATAAAAAATTATGCAAGTCCGAGAAACGGGAACGATACTTATAGTTGACGACCAGCCTACTAATTTATCAATTTTGTCTCGTTCATTACAGCGAAATGGCATGACTGTAATGTTAGCAATTAATGGTCAAGATGCGATTAAAAAAGTACTTAACCAAAAACCAGAGTTAATTTTATTAGATATTCAAATGCCTGGAATTGATGGTTTTGAAACCTGCAATTTACTCAAACAAAATACTACTACTCAGGATATACCAATTATTTTCATGACAGCTTCTATCGATTCTAAGGATAAAATAAAAGGCTTGTCTGTTGGTGCAGTAGATTATATTACTAAACCATTTGAAGAAGAAGAGGTTTTAGCTCGAGTTCGCGTACATTTAAAATTAAGTAATTTAACAAAAACTTTGGAACATAAAAATTTTCTATTGGAAGAGTTGACTAAAGATTTAGAAGAAAGAGTTGCGCAAAGAACCAATCAACTTTCCCAAGCATTAGAAGATTTACAAAATACTCAAATGCAACTAATACAGACAGAAAAAATGTCTGCTTTGGGTCAGTTGGTCGCGGGAGTCGCTCATGAGATTAATAACCCTCTTAGTTTTATCGCTGGTAATATAGAGCATACAGAAGATTATGTACAAAACCTGATTGAACATCTAAGGCTTTATCAACATGAATATCCTGAAGTAGCATCTTTGATTGAAAATCATGCTCAACAAATAGAATTAAACTATTTATTAGAAGATTTGCCTCAAATCATCGACTCCATGAAAACGGGAGCTGAGCGTATTTATAATATTAGTACTTCTTTAAGATCCTTTTCTCGCTCTGATACTACAAACAAAGTTTATTTTGATATTCATGAGGGAATAGATAGCACCTTACTCATTTTAAGACATCGTCTCAAGGCAAATGAGCGTCGTCCCAATATTGAAGTCAAAAAAGATTATGGAGATTTACCTCTGATTAATTGTTTTCCTAGTCAGCTTAATCAAGTGTTTATGAATATCATTGCAAATGCGATCGATGCTTTTGATGAAATTAATAATGGACGTTCTTACAGTGAAATTCAAAATAATCCTAACTTAATAAATATTACTACTAGGTTTATTCAAGAACATCAAGTGGTTACTATATCAATCGAAGATAATGGACCTGGAATACCTGACGAGATTAAAAAAAATGTCTTTAAACACTTATTTACCACTAAAACTATGGGTAAAGGTACTGGCTTAGGTTTGTCAATCAGTCGCCAAATCGTGGAAGAAAAACATGAAGGGAAGTTAAAATGTATTTCTTTACCCGGTAAAGGTGCAAAATTTGTAATCGGGCTTCCATTAAAGTAACTTAATCTGATACAGCCAAATACCAAATATTTAATAATACTCTACTGTGTTTTATAGAATCATTATTTTAATAACGGAACAATAAACAAATTGTTATTTAATATTTTTCATATCGACAAGCATCTAAATTAAATATATAAATATTGGGTTAAGATTTTACTCAACCCAAATAATACGTAGTTTACTTTTTAATCTCTAATTTTTAACACTTAAAAATTATTTTTTAGCAATTACCCAAACTGCATGAACTATTCCTAGGATATAAAAACCAAAAATAGTCAAAAGTAGATTAATCCAAAAGTCTATTCCTATTCCAACTTGTAGAAATACTCCTAAAGGTGGCAAGAATATGGCACAAATTATGCGAACTAAATCCATAGCTCCCTCCTATAAAATTTATATGAGCAGGATTTTATCTATCATTTTTTTTAAGATAACATTTATGGCATAAAACGACAGGTGTGAAATGAAATAGCAGGTCATGCTTAAAATATGAATCACCCTCCACTAATTTTGGCTTTGTAACCTAATTGTTTTAAGATTTCTAAAATTTTCTGTTTGTGGTCGCCTTGAATCTCAATTTCGTTTTCTTTTAAGGTTCCACCACTACCACATTGATTTTTTAGTTTTTTGAGCAATGCTTGTAAAGTTTCTGTTTTTGATTGGAAACCTGTAATCACAGTTACAGTTTTCCCCTTGCGTCCTGCTCGAGTTGATTGTACTCGTATATTTTGTTTCTCTGGGGGTAGATCTGGAGTCGCTTTTTCGGTTGCAATGGAGTTATCCTCACCAAATTCCCGCCATCCGGAATGCTTTTTAGATTTACCTTTTGATGTAGCCATATTTTTAGATTGAAGTTCAGCAGTTACAAGTTTAGAAGAGCGCTAAGCGTAAGTCATTAACGGATTGCACGCGACGGCGGCTTGCGCCGTTAGCCCAGCCAGAGGCTTTCTTTGCCGTGCTCCGTAGGTAGCGGCGTCGGCGGAGGGAGCCTCTAGGCTCTGCTCTGCCGTAAGGCTTAACCGTAAGGTAGCGTGTCCGTAGGACAAACAGCGTTCGCCAAATTCCTAACCTGATTGCGTAATGCTATAAGTTCAGAAGCTATAAGTTCAGAAGCTATAAGTTCAGAAGCTATAGGTTCAGAAGCTATAAATTCAGAAGCTATAAGTTCAGAAAAACTAGATCTCACTTCTAAATTCTTACACGGTATAGCAAAGTTTCACTCATATTAAACGAGATAAGAAAACATTAAGTTCAAGGTTCTCACTTTTTATTGTAAGGAAACTTCAATCCATAAAATCCACATATCTGAAAAACACAGATCGATAAAAATCTTGAAAAATTGAGAAATTTCTGAAAAGTTGGTTTCCATTTCTGTAATCGACCAGAAAATCTGTGAAGAATAAGGCTAGGCTAGCTGTACCATCATTAATTTATATCTGTGTTGGTTAGATATCTCTATTTCCCAGATGTTTTGACCACATTTATTTACCACAAAATTCAATCAGTAACCAAAAACTAAGCCGACTCAAATAACAATTTACCTTCAATTTTCGTTCAAGGTTCGTTTAAGGTTCATAACT
This sequence comes from Mastigocoleus sp. MO_188.B34, assembly GCF_030065675.1. Classification (GTDB taxonomy): domain Bacteria; phylum Cyanobacteriota; class Cyanobacteriia; order Cyanobacteriales; family Nostocaceae; genus Mastigocoleus. Next base: position 14,813 of record NZ_JASJDK010000125.1, read on the forward strand.
TATGACCAAAAATTTAGCAATTTATACTCGCGGTTTAACCAAACAGTTCGATAAACACACTGCTGTCAATAATCTTGATTTAGAGATTGCAGAAGGTGAGGTTTATGGATTAATTGGTCCCAATGGTGCGGGTAAAACAACCTTAATAAGAATGTTAGCTGCAGCAGAAGAACCAAGTAATGGAGAAATATTTATTAATGGCGATCGCCTATTAAGGGATAAAAGCAATCCAACCCTTAAACGTAGATTGGGTTACTTACCCGACGATTACCCCCTTTATGATGAATTGACTGTTTAGGACTATCCCTCTTCTGTCACTTTCCGCTTTTTCCTATTAATAGAAAGTTTTAAACAGACCTTATATCAGTAGTTTGAGACACTTTGAATCAAAATTTTGTCATTTTCCCATATTATGGAAATTATATTCATAAATAACTGGGCGATGCCTTGACACACAAGAGTTGCAGAATTTTTAAATTGCAAGACTTTTCGGAGAGTGACAGAAGAGGGATATTTTATCTCCAGTCCGTCAAACTGTACAAGATTGGTCTAGATATAAACATCAACAAACTTCTCGCTATCGGGGTTGGTGGTATAACTCCCAATTACGAGATTTAGTCTTTGCAGAAAAAAGTCCAAGTTTCTTAGCAACAGCGATTCATCTATTAATTGTGACCGTTCCGCTAATGGTTTGGATTGTCATATCACCAATGTTGCGGATCTCTGCTGGCGAACGCTGGGATCCAATAAATTGGCTAATTAATGATGTTGGTAGATTCCAAGCTATTTTATATGTAGGTTTGTTTATTGTTTTAATGATGGTTTGTGCTACTGTTGCTCAGATTATGTTGATGTTGAAAACTTCTAAGCGTCATCTTTGGTCTATTGGTAGTGTTGCAGCAATAGTATTTTTACCACCAATTGCATTCGGTATTGCACAGGTAAATCCCCATTTAACTCCTTTTGTGTGGTTATTTTCTAGTTTTCCCTGGGCTACTATGGGTCATAGTAGTACTCCCCTAGTGTTGTTTGCATTGTTGTTTGATGTGGGAATTTTGGCATTTTTAAATTCATATTTATCGGATCAAGTTAAATCAGTAGGTCAATCGGAAACTCAAGAAATAGCAGTAAGTTAAAACTATCCTAAAATTGAATAATTCATATTAATGGGGGATAAATATTATCCTCCTTTATTGTTGATATGACGTGACTTCTTTCAAAGAGACTATTGAAGAGTAATCATTTTTTCTTTTGTCGATTTTTGCGACGAGATTCTTTCTGCATTTTTTTCTTCTTCTTTATTTTAGTTTTTGCTTTTTTCGCTGAATTTGAAAAACCTTCTATTCCCATCATATGATTATATTTTTGAAATTTTCTTGGCGGTTCCCTATCAAAACAAGACCAAGATTCCATATCGGAAATTGTATCTTCAACCAAAGAATAATGACAATCATTACGAAGCTCATCTAAATTTTTTTCTGAACCTGTTTGAAGATAATGATTAAACTCATCCCGGTCAAAAAAGAATGGTTCAATTAGACCTTCATCAAAAGTTCGCTCAATATATTCTTTTAGTTTTATAGGAGAAAGTATCGAACTATTAATTACTAAATCTGTCCAGATAAAGTCAGGTTCTTTTTCTGGACCGGTTATGGGGGGTTTATTTGCAAAGAAGGTTGAGAATAGTTCTTTGAAATACTCTACTATTTGCTCTCTAGGAATAATTTCTTGAACTACCAAAACAATTAAGGATCTGATAGCAGCACCTCTGACAAATTCATTGGCTTCTTGATTTTCTATCAGTTTTTTGATGGGTTCAATATCTCCATGACTTACAGAAGCTAGTATTCGAGGTAAATCCTCAGTTACTACATCTCCAGTTGCATCTAATGAGATATCTCCAGGGGCTGAGAAAAAATCTATTATGAGAGGATAAGCCTTGAATTCTCTAAATTGTGCGAGTAAGAATAAGGCATAAATATGTAGAATATATGCATCTTTATTAACTACATTCTCGAGGTCATCTTTGCATTTGGATAAGGTAGATAATAAAAAAGGAGTAATAGCTTCTTTCTCCTCAATAGCTCTTTCTAACGCACTACGAGGAAATACCCCAGTATTATTTTCTAATTTTGATAGAATTTCTTCTACTCGCATATTCAAAATCCCCTTTGACAACAGCACTAAAATAGTTTGATTACACAGAAATATTTATTGTACCTACTTGCATGGATAATTTTTTATCGCATTTCCCAATAATTTCTTATCGATATCTCATAAATCACTTATTGTCTTCTCAGCTTAATCGACAATGATATTAATCAAAGAAAACAAGTTGAATTAAACATATTTTTGATATCGGAGCCTTGATTATGCCAAGTTAATAATTTAATTTTTAGATTTTAAGTTTTAGATTTCAAATGATTACTAAAGAAAAGTCAAGCTCACAGGAACTACGTAATTTGTCGGGAATTACGAATCACAAACTCAATACCCCAAAAATCTCCATTATCATTCCCACACTAAATGAAGCAAAAAATATTCAGGCTACACTAGCCACAATTAATACAGCGACAGATATTGAAGTGATAGTTGTAGATGGTGGTTCTGAAGATGATACCGTTGCAATAACGAAACAATACTGTAAGCAAAATGCGGGTGATGGGGATATCAAAATTATTTCTGGGTATCGCGGTCGTGCTTTACAAATGAACGCAGGAGCAGCAGCAGCAACTGGGGAAATTCTTTTGTTTCTTCATGCAGATACTCGTTTACCTGCAGAATTTGATGTGATGGTAAGAAAGATATTTTCAGCACCAATTTCCAAGTCAAAAATTGTAGCGGGTGCATTTACCTTGAAAATTGATGCAAAGGGTATGGGTTTGCGGTTAGTTGAATGGGGAGTAAAATTGCGATCGCATTTATGGGAAATGCCCTATGGTGATCAAGCTATATTCTTAAAGAAGCAAACTTTTGAAGAAATTGGTGGTTTTCCTGAATTACCAATAATGGAAGACTTTGAATTGATCGGACGATTGAAATCCCTGGGTAAAATTACTATTGTTCCTGTGCCAGTTGTCACATCTGCTAGACGCTGGTTACAAAAAGGAATTTTTCAAACTACCTTAATTAATCAGATTGTTATTATTGCTTACTTTTTAGGCGTTTCTCCTCAACGTCTTCGTAGCTTATATCGTCAGGGAAAACTTATACCCTTTTAAGGTGATTCTCAGCTTAGCAACTTATCTTGAATTGTATAGAGAAGCAGTGAAGACATAAGTTATAAGAGTTACAAGTTACAGCTTGTAGGTTACCAACTGTTAGTTATTAACAGTGAAATGTTAACTATAACCCGCAAGGGTACAAATTAACCCATAAACTGTTAACTAATAACTGTAGCCTGTAAGGGCAATTAACTGATAACTGTTAACTGACAACTGTTAACTGATAAGTGCTATGAGTCAGCAAAAGCAACGTTTTTTTAATCCCAAATTAAAGCTAATTTCCATCGCTTTACTGGTTTTGATACTGATAATTACCAATAAACAGCTTAATTTACAACAAGCATTTGGAGAAGCAATTATTTGGGTGGAAAGTCTTGGTAAATCAGGTCCGATAGCATTTATTGCTATTTATAACTTAGCAACATTACTATTTGTACCTGGTTTCATTTTAACTCTTAAAGGAGGTTGTTTGTTTGGCTTGTTTTGGGGTTCTATCTACGTAATAATTGCTTCTACTCTGGGTGCAACTTTTGCTTTTTTAATCGGGCGTTACTTTTCACGAAATTGGGTTAGTCGAAAAATTGCTAAAAATCCACAGTTTCGAGCTGTAGATAAAGCTATTGCTAAAGAAGGATTCAAAATAGTCCTACTGACTCGCTTATCACCAGTATTTCCTTTTAATTTATTAAATTACGTGTTGGGAGTTACCCAAGTATCCCTGAAAGATTATATCTTGGGTTCAATCGGTATGATTCCGGGTACTGTCTTATATGTTTACATTGGATCTTTAGCAACCGATTTGACAAGGCTCGACAGTTCAAATCTCCCCAGCACTCCAGAAACTCAAATTGCTAAATGGGTACTTCAAGGAATTGGTTTAATTGCTTTTGTAATTATAACTGTTTACATCGCCAAAATTGCCCGGAAAGCACTTAATGAAAGTGTTGTTACTACACAAATAACTGAAGAAGAATAGGTTTTTGTTCTAATAGTTAAACTAAAAAATTCATTTTTTAATCATGACAAATAAATTAATACTATATCCTCGCTGGAATGAAAACTCCAGCGAATTAAAAAAGACTAGAAATTCGAGATTGTTTCTGCAAAAAACATATTTACGGTTAACAATATTAGTTCTTGTAGGATTTGCGATCCCATTTTTGATGCATTCAGATCCTGCTTTAGCCCAAGGTGTTGCAGATGGAGCAGGTTTTAATCCTCTGGAATGGTTTAAAAATGCTTTAGGATGGATTAATAGCAGATTACTAAATGTTTTAGAGTGGATTGATAGTCTAGGTGCAATCGGCGGGATAGCTTTTATCTTCCTCTACATTTTTGCTACCGTTGCTTTATTACCAGGATCTGTTATCACTGTTGGTGGTGGATTTGTATTCGGTATATTTTTTGGTTCTTTGTACGTCTTGATCGGCGCTACACTTGGCGCAACTGCAGCTTTCTTAGTCGGGCGTTATCTAGCTAGGGGTTGGGTCGCCAATAAAATTGCAGGTAATCGAAAATTTGCTGCAATTGACCGAGCTGTAGGTCGAGAAGGGTTGAAAATAGTTTTTTTAACTCGACTTTCACCAGTATTTCCCTTCGTCTTTTTGAACTATGCTTATGGTCTAACCGGAGTTTCCCTCAAAGATTATTTTTTCGCAAGTATTGGTATGCTTCCTGGAACAATAATGTATGTTTACTTTGGTTCCCTAGCAAGCGATCTCGCCACAATTGGAGCAGGAGAACAGCCAGAGAATTCAGCCATCAAATTGATAATTAATATCATCGCTTTTATCGCCACAGTTGCTGTAACTCTCTACGTAACTAAGATTGCAAAGAAAGCTCTCGACGAAGAAATTTCCCAAGACCAAGTTGCAGACGAAACTATTTAATATTTTGTTATTTCCTATTCGCTAATCTCTAATCTCTAATCCCCATCAAAAGCATGTCAAATTCAGCACTTGAAAGAGTCACACTTCCGCCAATGGACGAGCACAATCAGAAGTTGCTCTCACACGTCCACCCTCCAGATTGGGTTAATCCCAAACCTGCTGACTGCTATGATTTAGTTGTAATTGGTGCGGGTACTGCAGGTTTAGTAGTTGCTGCAGGTGCTGCTGGTCTCGGCTTAGGTTTAAAAGTTGCATTAATTGAAAAGCATCTCATGGGTGGAGATTGCTTAAATGTTGGTTGCATACCATCCAAATGCATCATTCGTTCTTCTCGTGTAGTTGCTGATATCCGCGAGGCTAAGCCCTTTGGTATTAATCCCTCAGAATACATTGATGTGGATTTTCCCGCAGTAATGGCGAGAATGCGGAAACTTAGGGCTGGTATCAGTCATGTCGATTCTGCTCCCCGCTTTCAAAAACTCGGTGTGGATGTCTTTTTAGGAGAAGGTCACTTTATTGATAAAAATAAAATTCAAGTAGGCGATTACGTTCTGAAGTATAAAAAAGCTGTAATTGCTACAGGCGCGAGAGCTGCACGTCTTCCTACCCCAGGAATTGAAGAAGCGGGTTATTTAACTAATGAAACAGTATTTTCTTTAACAACTCAACCCCAACGTTTAGCAGTAATTGGTGGTGGTCCCATTGGTTCTGAATTAGCCCAAGCTTTTCAACGATTTGGTACTCAGGTGGTTCTGTTTCATCGTGGTGCTCACATCTTAAATAAAGAAGATGATGATGCTGCTGAAATCGTCCAAAATGTTTTGCAGCGTGAAGGAATTCGTTTGGTACTAGGTTCTCAATTACAGCGAGTGGAAAAGACTCCAGAAGGTAAAAAGATTTACTTTTTAACTTGTACGGGTAAAGAAGAGTCTGTAACTGTAGATGAAATTTTAGCTGGTGCAGGACGCGTCCCCAACGTTGATGGTTTAAATTTAGAAGCTGTTGGAGTAGAGTACGATCGCCGTAAAGGGGTAATAGTTAATGATTATCTACAAACTACCAACCCTAATATTTATGCTGCAGGCGATATCTGTATGAACTGGAAGTTTACTCACGCAGCAGATGCAGCAGCAAGAATCGTAATCAAAAATACTTTATTTTCACCTTTTGGCTTGGGGCGTTATAAACTTAGTAATTTAGTAATGCCTTGGGTAACATTTACCGATCCCGAAATTGCTCATGTGGGAATGTACGAGCAGGAAGCCCAAGAAAAAGGTTTTGACATTAACACGATTAAAATTGATTTTAGCCATGTAGATCGAGCGATCGCAGATGGTGAAACAGAAGGTTTTCTAAAAATTCTCCATAAAAAAGGCTCTGATGAAATTCTGGGTGCTACGATTGTTGCTCGCCATGCAGGGGAAATGATTTCTGAAATTACTACCGCCATTGTAAACAAAATTGGCTTGAGTAAATTAAGTAGCGTTATTCACCCCTATCCGACCCAAGCAGAATGTATCAAAAAAGCTGCTGATGCTTACCGTCGTACCCTACTCACACCTACAAGTAAAAAACTACTGGGCTTATTAACTAAGTTTTCATAAAGCTCAATTATTACGGTTAGTTTCTCAGAATCGGATAAAAATCATATCATCTCGATCCCAACTATTACCTTGACAAAGTTCATCAATCCATTTTGCTAATCTATTGACTCGAGCCGGTTGTTGCTCCTCACTTTCGTGGTTATTATCCTGTTGAGAATTTGCTTTATTTTCTAGTTTTTCTTGACTGCGGATTGTGTGAATAACTTGTGTTTCAGTTCTGACTGGCTGATTTAAACCGATTTTCTGTTCTGGTGTTTGCTTGCGGGTATCCTCACCCTTTGATGTGACTGAATTGGATGCGATCGAAATAGATTGGGGTTTATCTGTTGGTAGTTTTTGGATATTTTGTGGGAGATTTTGTTGAATATTGGTTTGAAGTTTTGTTTGAGGATGGGGTAGAGGTTTTTGTGGGAAAGATTGACGATTTGCATCCTGTATACTTCTTGCATCTTTCCCAAAGTTATCTCTGGGCTTTATAACTGTTACATCAATTGTTGGTTCGGCTCTTTTTGTTTGTGAGATTTTAGTCTGTGAGATTTTAGTTTGTGAAATTTTAGTTTGTGAGATTTTAGTTTGTGAGATTTGCTCCCGAGGCTTTGCGACAGAATGAGCTTGTTTTTCTTGATTATTATTTTGTTGTTTGAAAGAATCAACAACTACTGGAACTGCTGGTAAAGTCTTAGACTTCTGTACGGGTTGTTGAGAAACAGAAGGTTTAGAAGCTGAAGATTGAGAAACAGAAGGTTTAGAAGCTGAAGATTGAGAAACAGAAGGTTTAGAAGTTGAAGACTGAGAAACCGAAGATTGAGAAACAGAAGGTTTAGAAGTTGAAGATTGAGAAACTGAAGATTGAGGAATTGTTTGACTTTCAACAGTTTTTGCAGTTGTTGTATTTGAAATATTATCGATTTTAACTAAATGTAATTGTTCTTCCGGGTTAAAGTTAAGACCTAAAGCAGCA
>NZ_JASJDK010000003.1 GCF_030065675.1 Mastigocoleus sp. MO_188.B34
GCGGAGCGCGTCCTCAGCAATCTCAAAGCCTTGCGTTAGCGTTAGCGTGTCCGACAGGACATATGCTACGTTACGCTACGCTCCACTCGCAATGACAAATATACAATTAATTTTCTCCAAGTACTTATTTGTCCATTTTGAAATAATTTAATACCAAAATAGTCAAATTTCCCCAAACATTATAGTTTCCGAACTTCAGAATATTTATACATAGAACATTAAGTATCAATATCTATCAAGAAGCTATGGAGATATTCAAGTATAATTTTACGCGAAATAAAGCAAAGTCAAATTTAAGCCTGATTGTTGCCAATTATGAATATTAGATTATGAATATTAGATTCACGAAAATATAATTTATGATAGAATTAAATCTTATTTTTTTTATTTTAGTTACTTAATTAGAATACTTTTTAAACTAAAATGAGAGAAATTTTCTTTTACAAATCTTCTTTTAAAAATCAAATACATAGTTTTAACCTAAACTCAAGAAAACCCAAATTTATAGCCAAATTTACAATTAACTAAATACGAAATAGTTAATAACCAGTAAACAGTCAGCTACTTATATGACTTTGGTTTTACCACTAAAACTGAACATTGAGCATCCTCAAGTACTTGGGAACTGACAGACCCTTCAATAATCCGTTTCATACCGGTTAAACCACGAGTACCAATCACAATCAGATCTGCTTTGTAGATATTTGCCAGACGAATAATTTCTTCGGCTGTATCTCCATTCACTAATTCCAATTCACTATCTACTTTTAATTGTGCTTGGTAAGACTGCAATTGCTTTTCCACTTGCACGTAGGGAAGTGTAGCTGACTCTGAGTGGGGACGATCTGCAACTAACTGCATTTCTGATTCTGGCGGTGGAAAGACGTGACAAAAAACAACTTTGCTATTTGAAGGGAGTAGCAATTCTTGCAAAGTCTGAATAACCTGTTTAGAAATATCAGAACCATCTAGAGCAACTAAAACTGTCTTTACCACCACTATTTTCTCCTCAAAAGTAGTCAAAACCTAACATCAGATTGATATTTTAAAACTAGCTATTGCACCCAGGCATAACTAAATTAGAAATATGCGGCTTGTATATTCCTTAAACTTTAGTTTGAGGCCATTAACTAGTTTTTGTCAAAGGTCTCCAAAAAAATTAAGAATTAAAGATAGCTCAAAATTGGCAATAAATTTTCCACTCTAAAATTATTTCCAATTAAAAATAAGTTAAGCAGGTAAACTGACATTAACCATGAAGCGTGGGGATGATAGTTGGGGATGATGATATTTATCTCAAACATATTATGCAAATTAAAGAGACGTAGAAATTCCACGTCTCCAACTAAAAAAATAATTATTTATTCTGTTTCTTGATTTCGAAATTCCGACTGAGTATTATCTTCCACAGAAGGTGTTTCTTGTCGTTGTTCTTTCCGGACCCGACGTTTGACTGAATCAGCATGGGAAGGTAAGCCTTCTGTTGTTGCTAACAAATCAATTGCACTTGCAACTTTTTCTAAGGCTGTATGGGAATACTGGATAATACTCGAATGTTTGAGGAAGGTTTCCACACTCAATGCTGAGGAATAACGGGCAGCTCCGGAAGTTGGTAATGTATGATTTGGTCCAGCCAAATAATCTCCTACAGCTTCTGGTGTTGAATGACCTAAAAATATTGCCCCAGCATGGCGGATTTGAGGTAACAAGGCCCAAGGGTCTTCGACTTCTAACTCTAAATGTTCTGGTGCAAATTCATTTGAGAATTCTGCTGCTGCTTGCAAAGATTCTACAACTACTATCAGACCATAATGAGCGATCGCTTTCTCTGTCAGCGTACGTCTTGGATGATCGACTAGTTGTCTTTCAACAGCTACTTGTACATTTTTTGCTAATACCGTATCATTTGTCAGCAATATTGCTGCAGCCATTGGATCGTGTTCGGCTTGAGCGAGTAAATCAGTCGCCACATCAACAGGATTTGCTGTTTTATCTGCAATAATTAGTACTTCACTTGGTCCGGCTAAAGAATCAATCCCTACGCTTCCATAGACCAGCTTCTTAGCTAAAGTAACGTAAATATTACCTGGTCCAGTGATTAAATCAACCTTGGGAATTGTCTCAGTACCATAAGCGAGAGCCGCTATAGCCTGTGCTCCACCAATACGGTAAATTTCCTTGACACCAGCTTCATGTGCAGCAACTAACACTGCTGGATTAATCCCATTGTCCCCTCCTGGTGGAGTTACCATTACTATGCGCTCGACACCAGCAACTCTAGCTGGAATCGCATTCATTAGCACCGTACTCGGATAAGCAGCCCGACCACCAGGAACGTACAGACCCGCACGATCTACTGGTGTATAACGCTTGCCCAGCACAATTTCATCAGAACCAAAGTGGACCCAATCTTTTGGGACTCGCTGGCGGTGAAAAGCCTCTATTCTCCGACACGCTAGTTTAATTGCTTCGAGCAAGTCTGAGTTCACTTTCTGATAAGCAACGTCTAGTTCTGAGCCACTAACGCGCAGTTCCTCAGGAGTTAATTTTTGTTTGTCAAATTCTGCAGTGTAATGTAGCAGAGCTTTGTCACCTTGAGATTTCACAGTTTGCAACACTTCTTTTACTGTTGCTTCTTTGTGAAATACTTGTTCGTCATTTGTGCGATTGCAGATCCGCTGTAGTTCAGCTATTACATCTGCTTGCTGAGTGATGATTCGCAGCATGGAGTAAGGACAATGCCAACTTTAATATATACCCACCTGAGTTCAAAATATTGCTTGTTTTCCTCAAAAGAGGTTTTAGCAGCTTTCTTGAACTCTGTTATCTAGCTTAACTCGTATTTTTTTTTAACTTCCACGGCTTGAGGGCACATGGTGTTGGTTAATCTAGGTTAAAAATTTACTTACTGTACATCTAGTTTTTGAATGCAAACTAACTGTAGGCAGTATTAGATATACTCTATTATGGCTATTTCCCAATTTCAAAACAGTATTCAGCAGTGGGTGTACTTAGTACTAGTGCCACGTACTATAGCCTATTTATCAAAAGGAATAATAGTATAACTTTTACCTATCTTTTTGATTCACGAGTGATTAGTTGTACAGACGCAATATATCAAGATTTTAGTTTCTGATATCCACATTTGGGAAATTAACAATTCATTTGACTTATTTATGTCCTAATTAGGGACATACTATATTTAAAGAATTTACCACTGCTTATAACTTTACATTTATAAACTTGGGTAAGTTAGGATGCGCCGTACTTTAGTATTCTATTTTAACCCATTTTTTGCTTTAAAAACATACTGATTTGTTTGATTTGTAAACTTCGAAATCATTGGAACAATAATTTAGACAATGACTTTCTCGGATATAGCATTCAAGGACCTTAGTTTACTTTGTATTCTTTACGATTTTTTTACAATTGATCTACTGTATTTTTGAACTAATCAGGACTTATTTTTTAAATATTATTGAAAGATATTATTTATATTCCTTTGAAGTCACAACAATATAAATATATTCATACGTAATCAACTTAATTATTTATACACATTTAAATGCTTACATTGGTATATCAAAATATAATCATTAAATATATTATTAGTAAGATTATTTTGATGTTTTATGAAAACTATTTTTGTGGTTTACAATGTTTTATGTTTGGGCGCTTAACATAGTCATTTTTTTATTATTCAATCAAGAATTATATAGGAATTAATATAATTGTTTTTAGTTATTTTCTATCTATCTATCTGTCTATTTATTTATCTATTTATTTATAATTAATTGTGTTTGAAGTTAGAAAATTTTTAACTTCCAAATTTTAATAATATAAAAATGCATAAAATCATTTGATTCCAAACTGTCAAATACATGCAAGTATTTGATAATAAGTTGATTGGTATTTGCTACCCTAAAAATCTATAATCAAATACTACTACCATATGCTAATGAACTTGTATTATAGGGCATTAATTACTAATACTGTAAAGTAATTAATTTTATAAATGATAAAATGTATATGGAAATTATTAAAATTGACAATCATGTTTGTGACAATTTTTATGCTTCATTAGCACTTTTATCCCAATATCAAATACATATAAGTTAAGCAGTTGTTGTTACAAAATTATTTATTAGCTAACTCGCAAATAATTTCTCAAATATGATAATAAAATCTGAAATTTTATATAGTGTAGATGTTGAACAATATCAAGTTTAAGTATTATTAAATAATAGTTTAATTGTTATATAGCTATTACTAAAAATAAGTAATAATGTCTTAGGTAAAATAATACTGCGGTATGTTATTTTTTTATCTAACTGCACATGATAAAGAAAAAAGCATTCTTGTATTTTAAGAATGCTTTTTTCAATTTAAAAATATTTACCTAGCTAGAAAAATCGCCAAAGTTAAAGCTACTTCCACCGGGGAAATCATTATTGTTTTGCCGTTCTTCTCCTAAATCCTGGATTTCTGGAGGAATCAATTCATCTTCACTACTCAATATTGAATTATCCATTGTCGGAGACATAAATCCAGATTCAGTTAGGGTGGGTGAGTCTAAATTGTAAGCGCGAGCAGTACGATCATCCAACACCATATCCATTGGGTCATCAACCTCATCCAAAACACTACTAGTGAGATCTGTGGAGTAATCATCGATTGCACTTGGTTCTTCATAGGTATTAAAACCAGTACCTGCAGGAATTAGTCTTCCGATAATCACGTTTTCCTTCAGACCGCGTAACCAGTCAGACTTACCTTCAATTGCAGCTTCAGTAAGTACGCGAGTTGTTTCTTGGAATGATGCGGCAGAAATGAAGCTATCCGTATTCAAAGACGCTTTGGTAATACCCAGCAACACAGGAGTGTATTCAGCACGAGCACCACCAGTAATAGCCATTGCTTCATTTACCTGTTCGACTTGACGTAGTTCAATCAATTCTCCAGGTAACATTGTGGTGTCACCACCATCATCTATACGTACTTTTGAGGTCATTTGGCGAACAATCACCTCAATGTGTTTATCCGCAATATCAATGCCCTGAGATTGATAAACTGACTGTACTTGATTTACCAAGAATGTTTGTACTTTTTCTAAAGCATAACTCGCACAAGCATAGGTACCATCTTCGGAGCCAAGACTGAAGAATACGTCTAAAATTTCGTGGGGATTTGCAGGTCCATCAGTTAATGTTTGTCCTGCTGTTACGATTTCACCATCACCAACCATTAAGTTCTGACCGGGACCTAATGGATAATCCGTAACTACACCGTTACTTTCAACGATTTTAACTGCAATTACTTCATCGCCATCACCATACACAAATTTAGCTTCTCCTCCCCTACGTACTAGCAAACAAGCTTCTTTTGGTTTGCGAGCTTCTAGAAGTTCTTCAATTCTGGGCAAACCTTGAATAATATCCCCGGTTTTAGCCCGTTCGTACACTAGCATCACCAAGTTATCACCACGTTGTACCAAACCACCATCTTCTACTTGTAAGACAGCACCGGGACTGACTCGGTATGGACGACCAACACGAATTGTTATGGTGCTTTGTTGGGTTGCGAGTCCCGAACTCTCGCCATTAGCAGCCGCTTTGCTTACATGAACAACTTGTCCGGATTCTTCGGTACATATATTTTCTGCAATCGGAGCACCTTCAACCAGTAAATCACCAACTTTTACAGTCGGTTCTGCATTAATGTGCTTGGTGATAGTGTCATTTTCACGCAGGAGTAAACAACGTCGAACTGCTTCTACTCCCTTTTGAACGCCACGAATAATACCTCCCCCTTTGGAAAGAATTTGAGTTCGTGCGACAACTGCTCCAGGTGTAATTGTATCTCCGTCTTTTACTTCTAGTTTGGTTTGGGTACTACCTTGAGTTGCATCAGCAGCTATATCGCGTCGAATCACTAATGACTCGAGAATTACCATTTGTAAGCGCTGGATTTCTGAGTCGTCTAGATCTTCAATTAATTCAATATCCGCAGCTAGGGGAGCAGTATTGATTTCTTGATCGTTATCTTGCTCAATTTCCAGGACTAACTGAGTTCGCAGTAAATCGACGCCTTCAACAGATTTAACGCGTTCGGCGTCTTTATACGGCAGTCTTTGCACTGCTCGCAATTGAATTGAACGTCCTGTTTGCTGACTAACTGAAGTTGTAGAAGGAACGTTTGGATTTTCAGAAATAGGGAACTCTACCACTGGGCGAGTTAAAATTGCCGGACCTTCAGGGGAATCTATGTATTCAATGTAACGTAGTTGGGAAACGACTTGTCCTAAGATTTCCTCACCTGGTTGAATGAACGAGCCATCTTTACCCATGATTTTCTCAGGGTCGTCTACCATTAGGAGTTCTCCAGGTTTAATGACCACTTCTCGCAGAATGTCATTTTTCTGAGTAACTTCGACTACACCACTATTCTGGCAGAAGATATCTTTGACTACTTCTGTTCCGGCTTCTACATATTTACCATCTTCTACTAGTAAGAGGGAAATATCTTTATTCACCTCATGGGTTTCTTCCGGGATCCATAGTAAGGTTCCACCCTTGGTTACTTCATAACCTTGTTTTGCTTTACCTTTTTTCTGAATTTCAACATCGGCATATTTGAGTAAACCTCCTGTTGTGGTGCGGTAGCGGTCGTCAATTAACTCCGCAACTACTTGACCATTTTGAACTTTTGTTCCAGGAGTTGCTCGCAAATTGAAGGATTGATTATTTCCAGTAGTAATTAAGTAATTATTACGACCTTGCTGACTTTGTACGGTAACTTTTGCTTGGTCTAGAACTACCGAAGCAGTGATAATTTCAATTTCTCTGGTTGACTTACCAGGAATTGGTTCTGGTAAACGAACAACACCGCCATGGGTTGTGGTTAATTTTGTTTCTGCCAACACGCCATTGGTGTCAATTCTGTCACCATTTTTCACTACCAGTTCGGCTCCTGGTGGAAGGTTATATACTTCACCAGATAAAATCCAGATTAGCCCTCCTCGTGCAGCGGTAGTGGTAGTATTCCCTTGACGGTCAGTTTTTTGTTCTGAAGTCACTCCAGAAAACTTAACTTCTCCAGCCAAGTCAGAAGCCACATCTTTCACTGCTTTTTCTGTATTGGCGCGAGTACCGCGCGCACCCAAGGCAACTTCTGCCAACAGTTGACCTTGTTTTACTTGCTCACCTTCAACAATATATAAAGTTGAACCTTGGGTCATCGAAATTTCTTTCGATGTTTGACCGTTTGCTGATTCGATAACTAAACTACCGTTAGTTTCTACATACAACGCATCTTCTCCGTGGCGAGTACGGTACGGTCTGGTACGGAATTTCTTCTTAAAGACAACTTTTCCGTCAGTTTTTGAACGTACTTGTTGAGCAACTTCACCAGTAAATACACCACCAGTGTGGAAGGTACGCATGGTCAACTGGGTTCCAGGCTCACCAATACTTTGAGCAGCAATAATACCTACAGCTTCACCCAAGTCTACCATCTTGGCATGTGCCAAACTCCAGCCATAGCAGGACTGACATACCGAACGCGCAGCTTCACAGGTCAGAGGAGAACGAACTTGTACTTCTTGCACGCCGGCTTTTTCAATTTCACTGGCTAGTTCTTCAGAAATTGGGGTGTTACGTGCAGCAATTAATTGTTTGGTTTTGGGGTGTATGACGTCAACACCAATTACGCGTCCTAGTAAACGTGTAGACAGAGGAATTAATATTTTCTCGCCTTCTCTCATGGGACGTATGGGAATAACCCGACTAGTACCACAGTCGATTTCCCGAATGATTACGTCTTGAGATACGTCTACTAGGCGACGGGTAAGATAACCAGAGTCAGCAGTTCTCAATGCTGTATCTACTAGTCCTTTGCGCGCACCATAAGACGAAATAATATATTCAGTAACAGTAAGTCCTTCCCGGAAGTTTGTTTTAATCGGTAAGGCAATAATTTGTCCTTGGGGATCTGCCATCAGTCCGCGCATACCTACCAATTGTCGAACCTGGGAAATGTTACCCCTTGCACCAGAATTCTGCATCATGTATACCGAATTCAAGGGATTACTTTTCTCAAAGTTATAAACTACTTCATCTTTGAGAGTTTCGTTGGTATTATTCCAAGTGTCAATAACTTTTTGGAATCGTTCAACTTCAGTAATTTCTCCCCTTTGATAACGTTCCTCGGTAGCTCGAATTTCAGCTTCTGCAGCATCTAGTAAAGTTCGTTTGGATGGAGGTACCATCAAGTCATCGATACTGATGGAAACTCCGGCTTTAGTGGCGTAACGAAATCCTAAAGCTTTTAATTTATCTGCCATCACGGCGGTGCGTGCCGTACCATAGGTCGTAAAAGACCAAGAAATTAACTTCTTAAGTTGCTTTTTACCAACTACACGATTGCGAAAAATCATTTTTTGCTCGTTACTCATAAGTCCGAGTTCCCTTAGTCAGTTATTAGTAAATAGTGAACTGTCCATCAACTAAAATTGCCCAAGCAAAAACTTGGAAAAGCTATTACTTGTTACTATTTGTTGAGTGATAGATATAAATAAGTTTGTTTGTGTTTGTACTTTTCTGTTTTTCCTCGGACGGATGAAATAGAGAATTTCGCCGGATATTAACTAACTGCCACATTTGATAATTTGCTCGACAGAGCTAAGAAACTATAAGAAAATAGCGAAGAAATTATTCGTAATTTACACGCACACCACAAAAGTTGTTTGTAATGAGCAGAGTATTACGTTAAAAGTTACTTACGTAACGTTAGCCACATTTTTTGATTTGACTTTCCCTTAAAAAACTCGAATCTGTAAGATGATGAATTTGTACGATGAACAGCTTTAGCTTCAAAAACTGTAAGTAACAATTTTGGCTAAGGTCATTGGTATATGACTTTAGCCTTCATAGTTGTAGCTGTTAACTAGCGATCGCTTCTTCAATAGCTTTATTGAAAATTACCCGTCCAGGTGTTGTCTTTATATACTGAGAGATAAAATTACCATTGCTATCTTGTCTGACTCTGCGGAACTTGTACTCTAAAGTTTTACTACCATCACTGTTTTCGTGAACTTTAACTGGTTCTGTATCTGGCTTATCTGTTTCAACTTCTCCGTCATAGCGTACGTATATGTAAGCGTGTAAGTCGATTTGATGTTGTTCGAAAGCTAGAATCACATCATCAAGAGAAGTAAAGTATTTTCCTTCACCTTTCTTTGCTTTAGGATTGTCTGCTGTTAAGTAATAGGCACCCAAAACCATATCTTGGCTAGGTGTTACAATTGGCGTTCCAGTTGCTGGCGATAAAATATTATTGGAAGCAAGCATTAACAATCTCGCTTCTGATTGTGCTTCCAAAGACAAGGGTACGTGTACCGCCATTTGGTCACCATCAAAGTCAGCATTAAATGCCGGACAAACCAATGGATGTAATTGAATTGCTCTTCCTTCCACTAAGATCGGCTCAAAAGCCTGAATTCCTAAACGGTGCAATGTTGGCGCTCGGTTCAACATGACCGGATGTCCTTCAATAACTTCTTCAAGAACATCCCAAACGCTGGGGTCAGCTCTTGATATCAGTTTTTTAGCAGCTTTGATATTATTGACCATACCGCTACGAATGAGGCGGTTAATCACAAACGGTTGAAACAGTTCGATTGCCATTTCCCTTGGCAAACCACACTGGTGAATTTTTAATTTGGGTCCAACAACAATTACTGAACGTCCGGAGTAATCTACCCGTTTACCTAGTAAGTTTTGTCGGAAACGTCCCTGTTTCCCTTCAATAATATCTGACAGAGATTTCAACGGACGGTTATTGGCTCCAACCACGGTTCGTCCGCGTCGACCGTTATCAATCAAAGCATCTACAGCTTCTTGCAACATCCGTTTTTCATTACGGACGATAATTTCTGGTGCTAAAATTTCTTGCAAACGTGCCAGTCGGTTGTTACGATTAATTACCCGACGATATAAGTCGTTTAAATCGCTAGTAGCAAATCTACCACCATCTAGCTGTACCATCGGACGTAAATCAGGTGGGATAACGGGAATTACAGTCATTACCATCCACTCTGGCTTAGAACCGGTGGCAATAAAGTTATCGATTACCCGCAAACGCTTAATTAATTTAGCTCGCTTCTGACCCTTGGCTGTGGTAATTTCTTCTCGCAAACCTTCTGCTTCTTGATCCAGAGTTAGATCGGACAGTAAGCGTAGTAGCGCTTCGGCTCCAATACCTACTTCTACTCCTTCAAGTTGGGAATCTTCGCTATAAATTTGATCTTCTATTTCTAACCACTGATCTTCAGTTAAAAGCTGTTTATAGGTCAAAGTTTCAGCATTTCCAGGGCTGAGTACCACGTAGGAATTGAAATAGACAATTTGCTCTACATCCCGGAGGGGCATATCTAGCAAAATAGAAATATAGCTAGGAATACCTTTGAGATACCAGACGTGAGCTACAGGTGCAGCCAGCTTGATGTAGCCCATACGATGGCGGCGTACTCGCGATTCGGTAACTTCTACACCACAACGTTCGCAAACTATTCCCCGGTGACGTACCCGTTTATATTTACCGCAGTGACATTCCCAATCTTTTGCCGGACCAAAAATCCGCTCGCAGAACAAGCCATCCATCTCTGGCTTTAAGGTCCGATAATTAATTGTTTCTGGCTTAGTTACTTCACCTACAAGCTGACCGTTGGGTAAGGTTCTTTCACCCCATTGACGAATACGTTCTGGTGATGCTAAACCGATTTTTACATAGTCAAACTGATTATTTTGGGTATGTCTCATGTGTCTAGTATTCTCCAACTTGAGTTGTGACTTCATGAAGGAACACGGGATTATAAATTCGCCGTGCTTAGGAGGATTATTTAATTGTGAGGAGGGCAAAATTTAGAACTGAGCAGGGTTCAAACTCAAGCTCAAAATCAAACTCAAAATCAAAATCAAAATTAATATTCAAAATTAATACTCAAAATCAAAACTTAAAAGTAAAACCTAATCTTCTTGCAGTTAATTTCTGGAAATAAACTCTGAATCGAAAAGCTCACAGCACAGGGATTTTTCAATGAAGAATTAAGAATGAATCTACAAGGTGGAAAATTTTAACTTATCCCACCTTGTAAATCTGTATACTTTTATGATTCTTCTTCGATGGATTCGCGAGTGAGGGATTCATAAGTTGGACGGGGTGGAGTCCGGCGAGAACTATTATCTGCCATTAAGTCCACTTCTACATCCAAGGAACTACCATCGTTTTGTGTTTCGACTTTGTGCACTGCAATATCAAGTCCGAGGGATTGCAGTTCGCGCATCAAAACTTTGAAGGATTCTGGGGTACCGGGACGAGGAATTGCTTTACCTTTAACGATCGCATTCAAGGCTTCGTTACGTCCTTGCATATCATCAGATTTAACTGTGAGTAATTCCTGCAAGGTGTAAGCTGCACCGAATGCTTCTAGCGCCCATACTTCCATTTCTCCAAATCTTTGACCGCCTTGCTGTGCTTTACCACCCAAGGGTTGCTGGGTAACCAAGGAGTAAGGACCTGTGGAGCGAGCGTGAATTTTATCGTCCACCAAATGTACTAGTTTCAGCATATAAGCCACACCAACGGTGATCGGACGGTCAAACGGTTCTCCCGTACGTCCGTCATATACTACGATTTTGCCTGGATCTTTGGGATTATATATCCAGTTTTTGTTAGTTTCATCCCTGGCTTCTTGTAATTTGCCATGGACGATTTGGCGAGATGATTCTTCCCCATACATTTCATCGAAGGGAGTAATCTTGAAACGCACGCCCAAATTTTGACCAGCCCAGCCCAGTAAACATTCAAAGACTTGTCCAACATTCATCCGGCTAGGTACGCCCAAGGGATTGAGCACAATATCTACAGGAGAGCCATCTGCCAAGTAAGGCATATCTTCAATTGGCAATATCCGGGAGATAATTCCTTTGTTTCCATGGCGTCCTGCCATTTTGTCGCCAACTTGGATTTTCCGTTTCTGGGCTACGTATACCCGGACTACCATGTTAGCCCCGGGGGGTAATTCATCACCCTGTTCGCGGGTAAACAAACGTACGTCAACTACGCGACCTTTTTCACCGTTGGGAACTCGCAGAGAATTATCTCGAACGTCCCTTGCTTTCTCACCAAAAATGGCTCGCAAAAGTTTTTCTTCTGGAGGTTGATCTGATTCACCTTTGGGAGTGACTTTACCAACCAAAATATCTCCAGCTTCTACCCACGCACCAATACGAATAATTCCTTGTTCGTCTAATTGGCGCAGAGCATCTTCACCAACGTTGGGGATTTCGCGAGTAATTTCTTCTGGTCCGAGTTTGGTTTGTCTTGCTTCAATTTCATATTTTTCAATGTGAATTGAAGTATAAACATCATCTTGTACTAGGCGTTCGCTAATCAAAATTGCGTCTTCGTAGTTATAGCCTTCCCAAGGCATATAAGCAACGACGATATTTTGTCCTAGTGCTAATTCTCCACCTTCTGTGGAGGAACCATCAGCTAACACTTGTCCTGCAACTACTCTTTCACCTGCACGCACTAAAGGCTTTTGATTCAAACAAGTGTCTTGGTTGGAACGTTGATATTTGGAAAGTTTGTAGACAATTTCGCCCGGACTGGGTTTGGGAGTACCGGTCAATGTTGCGGGAGGATTACTGAACAATGAAGCTGCAGTCAAAGCTTCTTTGGGTTGCCCTCTATCGTCACTACCATCTGGAGAAGGTGGACGTACTCGAATTTCAGTTGCATCTACATAGGTCACGATCCCATCAGTACGGGATACCTTCACCATTCCCGAGTCTCTCGCTGCTTGAGCTTCCAAACCAGTACCAACTAGTGGGCGTTCTGGTTTAAGTAGAGGTACAGCTTGCCGTTGCATGTTTGAACCCATCAAGGCACGGTTTGCATCGTCGTGCTCCAAGAAAGGAATCATGCTTGTAGCAACAGATACGATTTGTACTGGAGATACCGCTACATAGTCTACTTGGTCTGGTGTAGTTGTTGCCCAATCCTGACGATAGCGTACGGGGATGATATCGCCAAGAATATTACCGTTCTCATCTACTGGAGTATCACCTGGAGCAACTTGCAAATCATCTTCTTCATCTGCGGTCATGTATGCCACAGGCAAGTCAAATCTTACCCGCCCATTCTCTACGGGTCTAAAAGGAGTTTCTAAGAAACCATACAAGTTAACTTTGGCATGGGTTGCTAAAGAACCAATCAAACCAGCGTTGGGACCTTCAGGTGTTTCAATCGGACAAATTCGTCCGTAGTGGGAGGGATGAATATCTCGTACGGCGAATCCAGCCCTTTCCCTAGTTAGGCCACCTGGTCCTAGAGCCGAAAGACGACGTTTGTGGGTTAATTCTGCCAATGGATTGGTTTGATCCATGAATTGTGACAGTTGGCTGGAACCAAAAAATTCCTTAATTGCAGCAACCAGAGGTTTAGGATTCACCAATGAAGCTGGGGTGAGAACTTCGGCGTCTGATACGGTCATCCGTTCCCGGATAATCCGCTCTAGACGATTTAAACCTACTCTGACTTGGTTCTGTAATAATTCACCAACACTTCTAACCCGACGGTTACCCAAGTGGTCGATATCATCGGTGGAACCGATGTCATACTCAAGGTTAATCAAGTAATCGACTGCAGCCAAAATATCTTGGGAAGTCAAAACCCTTACCGTTTCTGGAACTTGTAGGCGTAATTTCTTGTTGAGTTTATAACGTCCTACACGTCCTAAATCATAACGTTTGGGGTCGAAAAAGCGGGATTCAAGCAGTTGTTGTCCCCCTAAAACTGTTGGGGGCTCGCCAGGACGGAGCTTACGATACAACTCCATGAGGGCTTCCTCTTCAGAAAACTGCCCTTCTTTTTCAATTGTTTTCTCAAAATAATCTGGATGACGCAAGGCATCCATTATTTCGTTGTCTGATAAGCTTAGGGCTTTAAGTAATACCTGTGCTGATAATTTACGGGTTTTATCTATACGTACCCACACCAGATCGTTACGGTCTGTTTCAAACTTGAGCCATGCACCCCGATTAGGAATTAAGCTAGCAGAGTAGGTTCGTCGACCGTTTTTGTCAATTTCCGATTTGTAGTAGACCCCAGGCGATCGCACAATTTGGTTAACAATTACCCTTTCAGCACCGTTAATGATGAACGTTCCACGTTCAGTCATTAGGGGTAAATCGCCGATAAATACTTCTTGATCTTTTACGTGCCCTGTTTCTTTATTAATCAAACGAGTCGGCACATACATCTGTACAGCATAAGTGCTGTCGCGTCGCTTGGCTTCTTCGACACTGTACTTTGGTTCTTTGAGTTTATAGTTTTGACCTAAAAAGTGCAGTTCTAGCTTGCCAGTATAATCTGTAATGGGACTAAAAGAATTCAGTTCCTCAATTAACCCTTCTTCCAGAAACCAACGAAAACTGGATCGCTGGATTTCAATTAAGTCGGGCAACAGGAAGGCGGGTTCCATTATTGTTTCGTTCGTCATGCCTCTACCTTTGTCAACCTGGTTAAACAAGAACGCAATTACTTGATTGTTTTTCGGACACCAAATTATCTGAACGCCCGGAACAGACAAAATGGAGCGATTAAGCGATTAAATTATGTCGTTCGCGATTGTAGCAAGGGTATGCTTTCCCCAAACGCTAACAAATTGAGCCAAGGCGGATCTTTTGGTGCTACACCCAAAATCCACTCCTCAACCGATTTGAGAATATGTTTGGTTTTCCTCACTTCCCCATTCTGACCCCTTGATGTTAATAGTATGTATTTATACTCATCCTCATTATTTTACGAAAAAGAATATTCACCTCTTTATTCGTATCCCGCGCTCAGTCTTCGTATACGGGTAGTTTTTACTCACAAGGCAATTATGTTTAATAATTTGCTAAAGATTTGTATAATTGGATTGTGGCCTAGAGCAATAGTTTAACTCAAGCTTGTACAAAAACATCATTATCATTCAATTGCGTTCACTTGTAGAGAATACATGGACTTACAAGTAAATAGCAATCTGAATGAGGGAAAATCTGTTATATTTTGCTTCCCTTAATTATTATGGCGCAAGCTTTATCATTTGGAATAAATAATAGTATCATAATTTCTCTAAGCCGAAGGGTTGAATTTTGGACTTTGGATTTAACTGGGTTTCAAGAGTTTTCAGGTTTCAAAGTTTTTAAGGTTTGAAAATTTCTAGGTTTGAAAATTTCTAGGTTTAAAAATTTCTAGTTTACTAATCCAAAAAGCTCACAGGCGTTTTTAGTTGTCTGATTTGCGATTGCTTCTACCGTTTGTCCTCTGATATCTGCTACTCGCTCTGCAACAAAACGTACGTAAGCAGGTTCATTACGCTTTTCACCCCGTTTGGGGACTGGAGCTAAAAAAGGACAGTCAGTTTCAATCAATAGTCTGTCATCCCAAACCATTGCTGCACTCGCCTGAATTTGTTTGGCATTTTTGAAGGTGACCGTACCGCTAAAGCTGATATAGAATCCCAAATCCAAAAACCATTGGGTTTCCTCTGGGTTTCCTCCCCAACAATGCATCACACCACGCAGACGTTCTCCTGTCAAATTTCGCCACTTTGCTAAAATTTTTCTTAGAGGCTCTGCTGCGTTGCGACAATGGATAATCACAGGCAAATTTAGTTCAGTTGCGATCGCCAGGTGTTTCTCTAATACAAAATATTGTTGTTCATAGTTATCGGCTTTATAAAAGTCCAGCCCAGTTTCACCAATCGCAACAATTTTGGGATCGCTCGTTGCTAAGGACAATAGCTGATTTGCCATCCCATCATGCCATTTATCAACATCCAATGGGTGTAGTCCAACTGCGAAGCTAACTTCGTCAAAGCGATTAGCTATTTCCTGAATACTAGAAAATTCCGATGGCTCTACACAGGAGTGCACCAAACGTACAACACCCGCCTCTTGCCACCGGGAACGGATTTCTTCTAAATCGACTTTGAATAAGTCAAAGTTAATATGGACGTGAGTGTCAATTAGCTGCATCTTAGTCATTAGCTTAGCTGTCACTTAATTTAGACCATAGTTTTCTAGCTGTGGGGTATGAGCTAGAAAAAATTGAATAGCAACTAAATGAATATCGATGATTCGTCAATGACTTTAAGATGCTGTAGCTGTTTCGGGTACTGAAGACTTAAATCTTTTGGCTAATCGGGATTTTTTCCTGGCACCTTTGTTGGGATGGAAAACTCCACGCTTTACTGCGCGATCGATTTTGCTGTAAGCCTCAGACATTCTCTGATTGACTTCTTGTTTTGATTCTGGGCTGGGATTTGCTGCATAATTATCTACAGCAATCAAGAACTTTTTCGTTAAAGTTCTAACTGCGGATTTATATGCTTTGTTCCGCAGTCTATTGCGTTCTGCAATTTGAGCGCGTTTGAGAGCAGACTTTGAATTCGCCACAATTACTTCCTACAAAGGATATTAATACTTACACACACTACTAGAGATACTAATATAGCATTGATATTGCCAATGGTACGATTGAAGCAAAAAATATTCTTGCCATGGCATGGGCATACTTCGCCAGGCTTGATTTATTAAGGTACTTTTAAGCAGTTATAAATTTTTTATTAAGCATTTATTCCACAAGCATTGATATGGAATTTTGAAAACATTTGCTTTGGTATTAAAGGGTTAGTGTTTGTAATAAGGAGCGACTTGGATAATTGCTGGTCGAGAAAACTACCTGATTCAAGTATAGTAAAAATTTTCAATCTAAGCTTTACGAACTAAATCTAGATTTATTTAGATAGTCTATCACGGTGTGTTATCTAATTATAAAATATGGTTTTATATTTATATTTTCAATTAACTCATATTTAATCACATAAGCAAATAACTTTTCTAGATCAATGACATTAAAAATCAGACAATAATAGAAGTCATAATAATTGTTTTACGGTTGAAAAGATAGTCATTTTTATAAATATTGGTAGTTGCTAAATGATAATTTTTGTCTATTTTGTAAAAAATTAAGTCTTTGTGATTTTAATAAAATATATTATTTTTCATAAATCTTAACTTCGTGTGTATTTTATTAGTGTGGATTTCAAGAGTTAATTCTTGAATGTCTTATTATTTAATAATGTAATATTAAAATTTTCACATATTTGGTAAATATTAAACTATTAGACATTGTATCACTAAAAAATTATCATTTCAGTTATAATTCCTAAATCGATTTTAACCATAATTACAATGGCTTTAAAAATTATTCAAAGTTTTGATAGAAGCTTTGTACTAGATGCAAAAGCAAAAGAAATCCTTTTTAATTTATTAAATAGTGAAAACTTTACTGGACAAATTTGCCAAATACTACAGTGCAAGGATGTAAAATTTACGGAATTATTATTTCAACCCGTACCATATAGTACAAATACCCCTAAAGGCATGCCCAAAGAATTTGAAAAGTATCATCAATCTGATGATTATCTAATCGTCAATGTGCCACCAAACTTCATGTTTAATGCCAAGATTTTTAAACCTAGTCGCTTATGTGCGATTTATCAAAAAGTAATTAGCGAGTAAATTCAATTTTGAAAGAAGTTGAAGTTGTTTAAAGTTGTTGAAAGTAAATTAAAATAATCTAACATTAATTCTATGCAAGCTCAAAGCAATACACCTGCTTTAAAAGATTTAACAGATATTTCTTTTATTGATGAAAATGGTCAATTACCAGAGCAATACCAGGGCAAAATAGGAGTATACGCAATTTTTGATGCTGAAAAAGTGTTGCAATTTGTTGGTTATTCTCGGAATATTTTTGTGAGTTTAAAGCAATGTTTAGTTCGACAACCACAAAAGTGTTATTGGCTAAAGACTCAAACCATTGAACGTCCTAGTCGTTCTGTTTTAGAAAATATTGAGAAAACTTGGATTGAAGAAAATGGTAGTATCCCTGCAGGTAATGGAGATGAGAAACCAAAATGGACTCAACCGATAGATGCAAAATTGCAAATTACCCCAGAAGAACGGGCGAATTATGAAAATCCTGCTAATGATGAAATCGCCAAAATGAAAATTCTCAAAAATGTAGCGCGGAGAGTAGAAGCAGAAATTCTCCAAGTTTTAGAAATGCGAGGTCTAAAAATGCAGGTTCGATTCAATCCAAAGTTGAAGGAAGAAGGTTTGTTGGATTTGAAATAAATCTATCAATGTTAATGCTGTCGAAAATACTCGATCTCTTGGGATGCTTAAATTGACAATCCCATCCTAGTGGTTTTGAACCAATTAATAAAAGATTGTAAATACAATAATTTATCTTGTAAGCGCTCTCTTGTTTGTAGGTGATAAAGAGTTCTTCCCAAAAATTTCTCTGAAGTTCTTACGTTGTCAAACAATTGAGCGTAAACAAGAGGGATAATCTTTTCTATGATTTTGTCACTTTTGATTTGCTTGTAAATTTCTGCTGGTAAGTTAACTTCAAACAAGGTTTTTGTAAGTAAAATACCAACAAAAAGTATTCTTTTACACTGCCAGTTTTCGGAATTGTGAATAACTCTTTCCCAATTTAAATTTGGATTCGTATAAATGAGTGTTGCAATATCGCATAACCAAGCTAATTTCGTCCAGATATGTCTCGAGCCATGGACGCATAAAATGGGCAGATAATACTCAGGGGGCAATGTTAAAGTCGTAATATTACTGAGAGTGATTGGTGTTAGATTATTCCAAAAATTATCTGGCTTGATATCAGTAAAAACTTTTGGTCCTAAACGCCAGTGAACTTCTACAAGAATTTTTTTGGGTTCGTCAATAAAATCATAGGTATGTTGATTTTTCGAGCGCAGGTAAGCTAATTCTTGAACCCGATCCATTTTTCGTTTGGGTTGATATCCCAAAGAAATTAGTAACTCTTTTACTGCAAAAATATCTTTGGGTTGCACCATAATATCTAAATCGCAGAATCGGCGCATACCAACATTACCGTAGATTGAATTTGCTAAAACTGGTCCTTTATAGGGAAATGCAGTTATATTTTGTTTTTGTAATAGAGATAAAATTTTTATTAGTTCCCCAGTTATAAACAAGTTATGCTGGGCATTTGCATAAAAAATACTCCGAATTTCCCTGAGAACAGGCTCGGGAATATATTCTGGACAATTATTATTGATACGGCTATATAAAAGAGGTGCGACTCCGTGTCGATAAGCTGTTTTCAGAAAAAACTTCCAATCAATTTCTTTTTGAGCTAAGACTTTAATTTTTTGTAGGATAGGATCTTCCATTTCTGGATACAGAGCATATAACAGTAACTCTATTTCGGGGCTAATATTGGGGCTAATATCGGGACTAAGATTTATTTTCTGTTTTTTGGGATCTGAATCAGCTAATAGTTGCATATAAAAATATTTACCTCAATTCTATGGAGATGCGATTGTGTCTTATAAGAAGATGTTTATAAATAAATTCTCAAGTAGGGTATGTTAGGTGCACAAGAGAATGTCTTGGTTTTGGTCACCTTTAGCACCGCCTGTAACACTGTCTGTAAGGTTAATGTACGAAGCTGACTTAGAGAAAAGTAAGGATTTGATTGTTGGAAGAATTCAAAAATTTTATTTTTGTAAATTTTATTTTTGCACCCATAAATGTTTTATACGTAAATTCAAAGATAAAATCTAATTGATAGAAGAAATTGAACTAGTCTGCATTTGCGATCGCCAGGAGGTAGCATAAAATCCATTTTGTTTAAGTAGTTCTTTATGACTACCTGATTCCACAATTTGACCAGATCGCATAACATGAATGATGTCTGCTTGCATTGCAAGGGTAAAACGATGGGTAATTACAACTGCTGTACGACCGCGAGCTAAGGTACGAAAACGTTCTAACCAATCCTGTTCGCTCCAAGGATCCATTGCACTGGTGGGTTCGTCCAAAATCATAATTTCGGAACGTCTAAAAAATGCCCTTGCGAGTGCTAAACGTTGCCATTCTCCCCCACTTAAATCCGTACCATCTGGAAATAATTTACCCATCATTGTGTTATATCCTGAAGGTAGACTCATAATTTTGTTGTGAATTCCTGATGCAATTGCTGCAGCTTTGATATCTGTTTGGTATGAGGTGTTCGATATATCACCCAAAGCTATGTTTTCACTTGCAGTTGTATGGTAGGGAATTGGCGATTGAAATAAAACTGTAATTAATCGACGCCAGTCTTTAACCCGAAAATCTCGCAAGTTAATACCATCTAGGTCAATGCTTCCCGTATCGGGGTCGTAAAATCTGCATAAAAGCTTAATTAAAGTGCTTTTCCCTGCTCCATTATCGCCAACGATGGCTACAACTTTTCCAGATGGTAAGGTTAAGTCAAAATTTTTTAATACAGGTTTTTGGGTTCCGGGATAGGAGAAAGTAACCTTTCGAAACCGAATTTCCCCTTTGAGAACTGATGGGATAGGAACTGGATGAGGTGGATCGATAATTTTTGGTTGTATCTGTAAGAATTCAAATAAGTTACTTACAAATAAACTGTGACGATAAATTTTCCCTAAATTACTAAGAATAGCTTTAACAATATTTTGAGCACGATTGAATGCTTGGAAAAATAAGGCTAAATCTCCAAGAGTAAAAATTCCCAGTAAAACTTGTCTTCCCATCCAAACTAATGCACCACCAGTAACCAATAATATTAGAATGACTGCAATTAGACGACCTATAGTTTGCTGTTTTAATAGTTGAAGTTGTTCTGCACGCAATCTCTGACGCAATTTTTGGTAAGAAGATTGAAAATAATTAGCAAAATCAAATAACCTGATTTCTGCTGCTGTAGTATTACTTGTGAGCAACATATCGTAATAGGATAGACGCCGTCGGGTGGTAGTATTACGTCGCGACCATTTATATTGGATTTTATTGAGATGAATCAGAATATAAAACGCAGGAACTGCACTAATCACTAAACCAATTGGTAACAATAAGCCGTAGGGAAGTAAAACAATTATTATTGCCAATAAGGTTATGGTTTTTTGTAAGAGACTACCAATATTTTCGAGTAAAGCGAGCGATCGCCCACTTGCTTTTTCCCTCGCTCGCTCTAGTTTATCGTTATATTCTGAATATTCATAAAAACTGTAGTCAACTGTGACGGATTGTTTGTGGATTAAACCATTAATATAATCTTGTAATAATTCTGACTGAACTGTACGAATCCATTCTGCAGCAGCATTAAAAAATTCTCCTAGGAGCAAAATAGCTGCCATTAAACCTACAGGTATCAAAATTTGGTAGATATTTGTTGTGGAAACACCTTTTCCTGCAACTATGACTAAAGTGTTAACTGCTTGGCGGGTTAGAGCAAGAGAAAAAACAGGTAATAGTCCTTGTAATAGTAATAAAATTATCCAAGCTATAGTCCAATAGCCAGAAGCTTGCCATATCAATACTAGAATTTTTCGTAAATCTAATAAAACTTTATTACTGCTGCGGAGTTTTTTAAATAACTTCACCTGCAATACCTAATTAGTGAATATTAATTAACTAGCTAATATTTTTATATTGGTTTGTGCAAAATCATCCTCCACCATTTTGACTAATTTGGGTAAGTCAGTCAGTGAAGGTTTGCGGGTAAAACGACAAAAACTAACTTTTTGAATTAACTGACTGCACATACTTAAATGTTTGCTCATACTTTCTGAACTATCCATAAGATTTATTGCTCGGGTATGTCGTACTAATTCAATAAAGGCATCTTGAAGTTTGAGATTTTTAATTGTATGTTTTTCCCCTTTAGTCAATACATAAATTTTCTGTATATTTAAAGGTTTATCTTGGAAATTTTCAGCGAAATTGTATGATAATTTTAGTGATTTTTGGGTAACTGAAGATAATTTTTTTGTATCTTCTCCTAAATAAATTAAAGATTTTGGATATAACTTAAAAGATGGATAAGAAGGTAAAGCGATGGCTGAATTTGGAGTAATTTTGATTGGCATTATGTCATCACTCAAAATTCTATAATCATGGGCGTGAAAAGCAGCTGCCATGGTAGATTTACCACAACCGGAAATACCCATAAAAGCAACAGCATAGCCATTTATTTCCACACAACTTGCATGGAGAACTAAAAAACCTCTTTGTCGCAAAATTACAGATAAAACTGCTCCAGTCAAAACTATACCCAGCCGATCTATTTCAACTCCTGGTTCTGGATTAACTAATATTGTTCGTCCATTTTGAATTATAAACCTACCAATTCCAGGTATATTCCCCTGACAGCGATCGCTACCATTATGTTCTATTTTTTGATCTGTTTTATTTAAATTAATAACGATATCTGCTTTACCTTCAGTTTCAATCAACTGTGGTAAAGGTATTTCTGAAGCAATCTTTAAGTTATAGGCTTGATATAGTCTCATCGATAAGTAATATTTTACTGACTTTGTATGACTGAAGATATTTGATACTAACTAATACAGGGATAAATCAAATATGATAAATATCCCTGCAATATTGAATTCATCCGATATATTTAAACTCAATTTTTATCGGGATTTATCCGAATTGAGAGCAAATTATTTTTAAGTTGATGAATTCATTAAACCTAGTAATTTATTTTTACATTAAGAATTATGCTTGTCAGAGTCAAAGTCAATTGAATCATCACTAGTGCCTACAACAGTACCGTTAAAAATGAGAAAGTCTTCAATCTTATCATTACCCAAAACCTGTGTTATGGATTCTACATTTCCATGATTAGATAATGTTGGTTTTGTGTACTTTTTCTTCATCAGAAAATCTCCTTTCCAAGTTAATGTTTAAGTTTGTTTTGCTTTCGCATACACCTCTGATGCTTGGACTTACGGTATAGCTAAATGATGGAAAATATATAAAAATCAGGGAAATAAGGCTAAAACCTGCCAAGAAATATTGATGATTGAAACTTGTTGAGAATTACTATTTCTACGGTGAAACTTGTTTATGCTCTAGCCACAGGGCGAGAATTACCGTTTTCCAAACTGTCATACAATCCCGATCGCTTGCTTCTTTTCCTGCTGAAATTAGGCGATGATATGAATTTTCTAAAAAATCTATATTGATGTAATTTTCCAGGTTTTTTATTTGTTTCGACATTAATCGATCAAGGATTTGGCGATCGCGCACTAGCAAACCATCAATAAAGTTAGGTCCCAAATCTGCTTTTCCTCCACGCCATTGAACTTTTTCTGGCAAAATACCTGTTAAAGCACGACGCATTACTATCCGTCCAAAACCTCCAGCTAATTTTTGTTCTGCAGGTAATGCAAGACAAAATTCAATTAGCCTTTTATCCATAAATGGATGTCTTGCTTCGATCGAAAACCTTGCAGCATATTGATCTATCTGTTCTAAGGTGTAAGCTAATATTCCTTGATTCAGGCTGCAGTAGTGTTCTTCTCTAAGATTGGTAAACTCTTTTCTAGAAGAACTTTGTTTTTGAATACGCTCTAATAAACCGATTCGACGGGCAAATTTTTCTTTAACTAAAGGATTAATAGATTTTTCTAAACTATCCTCGACGGAATTATCTACAACACTCAGATGAAGTCTTTTCAGCCAAAGTTTAGGGATAAATTTTGCTATTGGGTTAGTGATTGAATTTAATTTTGAGCTTAATCTTGAATTTAATATCAAATTAAATCTTGACTTTGATAGTAAGCTTGCAATAAAAGGCTTCACCCCATAACAAATAATTAATTGCTTACGCGAACCACCAAACTCTTTGTGAATCTTCCCAACTACTGATAAAAAGGTGATCCAGCACCAATCTCGAGCTAAATTTTGGAGATATGATAAGCAATGGGTGCGAAATATACGGTAAGCTTCCCCATCGAAATGCTTACTAATAGCTTTAGATTCCTGAATACAAGTTTCCCATTTTCCTTGATAAGCCAGTTCGCTTAATCTTTTCGTTCCATGACTGACTGTAGTATCCCCATCAAAACCATCGAGACTAATTCGCAAGCCTAATTCATTAATCTTATGATTCAATTGCCAAGGATAAAAATGGGAAGGACCGAGTAAGGCTTCATCCTCATATTCAAAAATACTACTCAGATTTGATAAAGGACTAAACTGATCGCCTCGAACATAGTGGGGTATTACTCCTTCTTGTTCTAATACTGCGTTAATAAAAGGACGTTCATCACATTCAGTAACTTTGTCAAAAATACTCGATATTGTATGAAGTTTATTATCTGTAATTCTTTTATTATCACCTTGAGAATCTTTCGTCTTAGTTAATAAATCTCGTGCAACACAAGTTACAGCAGACGAATCCAACCCTCCACTCAAATGGCTGATAATAGGAAAAGCACTACGCAAACGACAGCGTACAGCTTCTGTAAAAATCTTCTTAAACTCCCGAGCATATTCTTCTTCCGAGGATAATTTGATTTCTCTGTTACGATCAAGTTCCCAATATTGACGAATACAGATTTCATCAGTGGTGATAACCATACTATGAGCTGGGGGTAAACGCCAAATATCTTTGTAGGTGGCGATCGCTTTATCTTCCATCATCAATGCTAAATAGTCACCAATTCTAGTTTCATTAAGGCGACATGGAACTTGAGGAAGACACAAAAGAGCTTTGATTTCCGAAGCAAAAATAAAGATTTGGTCGGATTGATAATAATAAAAAGGTTTGACTCCAAAATGGTCTCTCGCACAAAATAGAGTCTGTTTGCATCCATCCCAAATTGCAAAAGCAAAGTCACCTATCAGATACTTCGGACAATCTTCACCCCATTTTTTGTAAGCTTCTAAAATTAACTGACTATCTGTAACTGGTTTTAAACAATAGTTGTTTTGATTTATATTTTGATTTAATGGGCGATCGCTCAGGGAATCATAGCAGTCACCATAATTTTTAGGAAATTTTTCTGTTCCCTGTTCCCTGTTCCCCGTTCCCTTGGAACTATCTAAACTTAATTGAGAAATTAACTCTTCACGATTATCGATGCGCGCATCTGCTGCGATCGCTAAATTCCTAACTTGATCTACCAAAGGTTGTTTTTCAATCAGGGACTCCGGAGTTGTCCACAACATTCGATGTCCCAAACCAATACCTCCATCAATCCAGATATCTGTACCATCCGGTCCTCGATGGGCTAAAGTATCCAGCATCAAGACTAAATCTGCGCGGTCTAATAGCGAATTATCAAGGTACTTTATACCTGCAATGCCGCTCATTGCTTGACTCCTTCAAGTGATGATAGTGGAATGAAACGGGAAACATCGGGAAGATTTCCAATTGCTATTACTCCTCCAACTTCAACCCAAGCATGAGCTTCTAGGTTTCCTTGTGCTGTTTTGGCGACACCAATCTGTAATTTTGATGCATGTCCGTAACGTTTCATCAAGACCTGGGTTGTTAATGCTCGTGCGAGACATTTACACTTGATTCCAGGAATACGGCGACTTACAGCGTTAACCGACCACAAAATTTTTCTGACTGATAAGCTGACGGTTGTATTTTGCTGACTAAATTGATCGAGCAGTTTTAACAATCTTTGAAAAGGTAATAACAACAATCCCAAACGGATAGCTGCAATTAAAACTGATGTCATTAATAAGACTTTGCGCTCTTTATATCCTGTTTTAAGTAACTGATACAGTTGTTTCATAAAACCTCACAGAGCTTAGAAATTTATTCCTTATGGGGTAAAGAAATCTCTGGGAAAGTAAATAGGACAGATTTTATCTGTCAATTTATATTGGAATTTCCTTGGCTATAGTTCATAGCACTATGTAGTTAATATCGCTGATTCCTGTTTGTCCTATAGATACGCTAGAACTGCGCTGTAACGACTGCTATAACTTTGACTTTTGACTTATGTCTTGTGTCCTACGGACACGCGCTTAGCCTGCGGTATCGGCGGATTCAAAGGTAATGTAGTTAGAGCCTGCGGCGGCGTCGGCAGATCCAAAGGTAACGACTCCGTAGGTAGCGCAGCTAGAGGCTAGAGGCTATAACTATAGCTGCGCTACCTACAGACGGTTCAAGCGCTAACATCGTTAGACGCGTGCAATCCGCTAATGACTTTTGACTTTCACATAATGCTTACTTGTTGATTATTAATTTCTATTAGTCCTGCTTTTGTAAGTTCCTGGAGTAGTTCTTTTAAATCGCGATCGCATTGCTGAAAATCAACCTCATACTCCTCCAAAAGAACAGCTCTAACATCATCAACAGATTTTGGTTTTTGAATAAGATTCCAAATTTTTGCTGCGACTTCATTCAAGCCATGATAAACCCCTGATTTAAGATTGAGAATAATAGCTTCTTCCCCTAGTTCAGAAGAAATTTGCTCTTTTGCTGCTGATACTATCGAGCTATCATCTATTAAGCTGTCTTGTTTATCCAAATACATACTTTTAACTTTAATACGCTATATCTTACTGCTAGAAATGACAAGTTCTTTGTCTTCAGATACACCGAAGTTCAAATAAATGGAAATTCAGAAGAATTGATATTCAAAGAAATTCAAACTCTAGGAAAGTAAAATGTTATAAATTTAAATTCTAGAAAGTTTGAACTCTAGAAAGTTTGAACTCTAAAAAAATTCAACTCTAGAATAGTTGAACTCTAGGGAATTAAGTCCGAGCAGTGTTGAGTCTTAAAAGTGAAACTCAATGAAAATTGGGTGCAAAAAAGGTGATGCAGCGTAATAAGGAACAACAAAAAACTATTGGTAGAGCACAAATAATCAAACCCACAATAATTTAAAATCAATCCTCAACCCCTTAACCCCAATTAAATAAGTTATGACTTAAAAACAAGATATTGAAAACACCCAGGTTTTATACGAAATAATTTCAATACTCAAAAGCTCTACACTGCAAAAAAATTCTGAGTGATTAGCTTTCTAAGTAAGCAGCAAAGCTAAAAATATTTTTCTTGTCTCAAACCATTTAGAAAGCCAAAATTTAAAATTCAGAATTCAAAATTTAAAGTTTAAAATCTAAAATTCAAAGTTTAAAATTCAAAATTCAAAATTTAAAATTTAAAATTCAAAATTTAAATTTACTCTCAGAGTAGACTTTTATAGGTGATTTTTCTACTTCAAAACTAGCCGATTATTAAGAAACCCTGGAAATTATGTATTTGACATTCATGTATTTACTAATACATCTAATCAGTAGTATACATACGCTTAGTTGATTAATACATTAACTTCATCAAAAAAACATAATTTTAGATAATTTTACCATCGGATAAATACACGCTGTTTCTGTATCTTCGATATCAGGTTAGCTATCTAACAACATAAATATTGTCAAAAAGTGTAACTCTAATAACAAGTTTTATTCTTGGGAAAAATAAATTTCTTAACCCTAGCTTTATATTAGTCCCTAAGGATTCGTAAATATAAACACTGAGCAATGGTAGAAGGATTTATCTCCATACATCAGCAGTATTTATACTTGATTTATACTTTTTTTAGTTGCAAGTCTGCAGCAATACGATGAGCACATGCGAAACCAGAGAACGCTACAGCATTTAAACCTTGACCCGGGAAAGTAGTATCCCCCACACAGTAAAGTCCTGGAATTACCGTTCTATTAAATGGCATTTTCAGCAAACCTGGCAATTTTTTCCGGGGAATAGGACCATAGGTACCATCTACACGACCTAAAAATCGACGGTGACTTCGTGGTGCTCCAACTTCCATATAATCTAAACCAGCTTCTAAACCTGGGAAAAGTGTTTCTAACTTTGCAAGGATTCGCCAAGCAGCAGCTTCTTTTTTCTCTTGGTATTCAGCATCAGTTAAACCAGACCAATTATTAATTAAATCTGGAGTAAATGAATGAATTATATGATAACCATTCGGCGCTAAACTTGGATCCAGTAAAGTGGGAATCGAGACAAAAATAGTACCTTCCGGAACTCTCATTTCGTCCCATTCTGAGAGCAAAATGTGGTGACATTCCGTTTCCGGTGGAAGAACTTCTGCTTTTACACCCAAATGCATACTCAAAAAGCTGGGTGATTTTTCATAGGCTTCCTGCCATTTTTTCTCATTAAGTGGTAATTCAATCTGTGGTAATAGTTTCTCAAAAGTATCCCATCGCGTAGCATTAGAGACGATGCGACGAGCATAGTAACTTTTACCATTTGCTAACTCTACGCCTATCGCTTTACCTTTGTCTGTGATAATTTGCTTAACTTTAGCATTGTATTGTATTTGACCACCTATCTCAGTCAAACCTTTTACTAGCTTTTGAGCGATTTGTCCTACTCCCCCTTTTGGATAATTGACACCACCGTAATGTCGGTCAGAAAATACCATTCCAGCATTAATCATCGGTGTCATTTGTGCGGGTACTGCAGACCAGCAGTAACATTCCATATCAATAAATTTTAACAGTAGGGGATCTTTAATGTAACGACGTGCTACGTCCCCTGCATTTAGAGGTAAATTTCTTAAAAGACCGAAACAAGCAAAAGGATTGCGGAGAAATACCCTCATTAAATAGCTTGGTTCTTCCAAAGAAAGTAATTCTATTTTATTAAGACAATTGAATACCCCCCAGCATCGATTGTAAAATTGCTTGATTCCTTTTTTCTCATGGGGAAAATACGTAATTAAGTGTCGTAAAAATCTTTGATAGTCCCGGTGTACCCTTATGTCTAATCCATTTGGAAGATGATAGTGAACTTGAACGGGATCAGGGATTGTTTCTTGACTCACACCAACAGCTGCAAGAGCGCGAGTTAGCAAATTTGTGGTCCCCTTCTGACCAAAACCAAAAATCATGGAAGCCCCAACATCAAATCGATATTCTTCCCTTTGAAAATAACCCGCACTCCCTCCAGGAATGATGTACTTTTCCAGCACCAAAACTTTTGCACCTTTTGCTGCTAACTGAGTCGCTGTTACTAATCCACCAATACCGGAACCGACAACTATAACATCAAATGTAGAATTTGCCCCAAATCCTTGAGCATCAGATCGGTGAATCATAAACGAGAATAGTTTCAAAATCTGAGAGCTTATTTTATCAGCCTAAAGCTCAAGCAAAAAAAAAGAAGCTTTTTATACTTCATGATTCGGGACAAAATACACTGTAAAAAATAAAGCTTACTATTGGTAGCTAATCTTTTACGTCAGATGCTCTTTCAATAGACTGACAAAGATATCAGAATAATTTTAAGTAAGTATTAAAACTTAAAAAAAATGTATTTTATTTACCTTGACGTCAACAACTAAAGAAAATACTTATTAAATTCTTGATTTCTTGAAGTAACAAAAAGCACTTTATAAAGCAGGCAAAAAAAGAGGGACGAGCCTGCTTTAGCTGGCTAATCCCGTCTGCCGATCCTTAAAGAGAGGAGAACACTTAATTATCAATATAATCTTGATTGAGAAAAAATGTCAACTACTAATGAGAAAAAATAGCAATAGTCTTCAAGTATACATTTGGATTTCTAGTTATATGCAGCGAGCAGCAAAAGTTCTTTCTGGATTACAGAGCTAATGTTGCAAAATTGCAAACGTGATTTTATGTTCAGCCATTGGGGGAAGTTCTCAATAATTCTCAATAAACCCCATACTAAATTGCAATTCACTAGGGATATTACATAAAAGCACAGTCATTATTAGGTAGCTTGTATTACATGTTTGCAAAAATTTATTTTTTTTGCGTTGATCTCTCGAGTTGTTATACTGTTTCAGTCCTCATGCGCTGTTTATTGCCGTTTCTATGTTATGACGCTACAATTACGTGTCTATGTTCCCCCCCATCCTTTAATTAAGCACTGGCTAGGAATAGCTCGTAATGCTGCAACTCCTTCGGCGCTATTTCGTAGCGCAATTACCGAATTGGGGCGTTGGTTAAGCTATGAAGCTATAAGGGAATGGCTTCCAACTCAAGATGTAATGGTGCAAGGTCCTTTGGAAACAGCTAATGTTACTTTGGTAGATCCGGAGGTACCAATGGCTGTTGTACCTATTCTTAGGGCTGGTTTGGGTTTGCTCGAAGGCGCTCAAACTGTTTTACCCTCAGCATCAATCTATCATTTGGGCTTGGTACGCAATGAAGAGACGTTACAACCTGAATGCTATCTAAACAAACTACCAGAAAAATTTCATCCCGAAACCAGGGTGCTGATTACCGATCCAATGTTAGCTACTGGAGGTTCTATCATGGCTGCAATGGTAGAATTAGTAAACAGGGGAATTAATCCGGAATTAACACGCATTGTATCTGTTGTCGCAGCGCCTCCGGCTTTGCAAAAACTAAATGCAACTTATCCCGGTTTGATAGTTTACACTGCCACAATAGATGAAATCGTTAACGAAAAAGGATTTATAGTGCCGGGTTTAGGAGATGCAGGCGATCGTATTTTTGGAACATGAACTACTATGCACCATTGCGGGGAAATTAGTATAGATTTTCCAAACGGCGATTCTCTAGCGTTCAACTTTCCGATAATCAATTCTCTGGTAAGTCAATTCTCTGGAAATCTATTTTTTTGGTAATTAATTTATTGGGAACCTACATTTTTGGTGGGCGATTTTCTAACAATTACAGTGTTTTTTTAAAGGCTTAAGAGTATGAGTCAAAGAGATGGTTTCGGTAGTGGTTTTCTGACCGGCGCATTAGTTGGCGGTGTAGTTGGAGGTATTGTTGGTGCGATATTTGCTTCGCGACGCGATAATTTATCCCCTGGCGAAGAAGAATTAGATGCAAAAAATAGACCTTTGCGGGGTCGAGAAATGTCCGCAAAAATACATCAAATGTCTCCCACAGATGGTAATGATTTAGATATGGAAATAGCTCGGCGATCGCTAGAAGATAAGATTGCTCAGCTAAACGCAACGATTGACGATGTGCGCCAGCAGTTGGGTAATGTAAATGATGACCAGGGAAGGGATAATGATAAAGCTTCGATTGGTCATGATTAGCTCTCTTCCCCCTGAACGCAGTATATTATGCTAATTGCTGATAAAGTTAAAAAAAACCATAGCAGCATCGGCTAAATTAAAATCGTTATAAGACATCTTTTGACACTTAGCAGGAAACTGATTCATCCATGAATTTACTGTTTACTACCCTGTCTACTTTTATATCCTTATACTCCCTACTCCTTTTCATCCGGATTCTTTTAACTTGGTTCCCCAACGTAGACTGGTATAACCAACCATTTGCAGCATTAAGTCAGGTCACAGATCCTTACTTAAATATTTTCCGGTCTTTTATTCCACCTTTGGGAGGAATTGATTTATCTCCTATCTTAGCTATTTTCGTGCTTCAGATATTGGGTAATGTTCTAGGAACTTTAGCTAGCGGTTTCGCTGGAGTTGGATTCTAGTATTCATTCAACATCTATTCTTGATTATAATTATCGAGTTTAATTCTGGAATTTTTTCTGTAATACTTCTTCTGTAAGATATTATGAAATGTATTCTGGAGTTATCTTCATCTTAGATTAGATAGCGAACTGATACATATCAATAATGAGATGATTGGCGATGATACATCGCCATTATTTTTTGGTGATTGGTGATTGATAATTGGTAATTAACGAACAGGAGAACTAAAGCCAGAAGCTTTAAATTTCTTGAGTTTCAATGGTGTAGGTTGATTAGAAGCTACAGAAATTCTGATTTGAAAATCATTGTCTCCCGGTGAAAGCTCAGTAATAGAACCTAAACGGTTGCGATTTTGCATTACCGGATTATTATTTGCATCGTAAATTCTTCCGAAAATATCTGCATCATAAACTTTTTTGGAACTGGGATTATATGCTTTCCCCGTAACGATAAAACAATTAGCACTCATAGAATTACCGCTAGTAACCTGTCCTTTCGCTAGTTCTGGAGGACATTCTTGGTAAGAAAGCTTAGAAAGCTTAATCTGTGTTAAAGCTTCAGCGGTAGGAGTAAAGATCCAAGATAAGATAATAACTATAAAGTAAATAAGAAAAACTATCAGCCCTTTTTTTAAATTCTCATTTTGCGACTGTATATATTGCAGCATAAATCCGTTCCACAAAGTCAAATATTAACTTTAGATTACCCTCTATTTGGTCTTCTACGTATCAGAGAATTTTATTTCGCTTTTGTCATAATTAGAAAACTGAGCCTTACATCATTACAAAAGTTATGAATCCAGATGAGATTGAAGCCGCATTAAAAGTAGCTTTTTTCCGCTGCGATACTGCTAGTTGTCCGTTAACCGAACAACAGAAAAATATTTTGGTAGAAGCAGTTAAAAATTCTCATTCTGGTGCATCTAATTCTGTTAATCCTTTGGAAGAACTCACAAGCGAAGAATTGGAATTATTTTTACAATTTGTCAAAAGTCAAGAAGAACAAAACTTTTCTTGGAAAGCGCAATTACTTAATGATTGGTTGCACAATCGAAACTCACAACAAGTCCAATTTATTCGAGATCGGTACGGAGTTCAATGGCTTTATCGCTTAGAACCACATCATTTCAATCAGTTTAAGAACGAAAATATTTTTCAACTCAAAATAGGCGATCGCATCCAAGTTTGCAATGCTTTATGGGAATGGGTACAGGAAAATGGAGTATGTGCTCCTGAATGGTTCTCTTGTACAGTAGTCAAAATTGATGAAGTTGGTACGGATGAGTATCCTCAGACCAACTGCATTATTCGCTTTGATGACGACAATGAATATGTGATTCAGGGAATTTACGAATGGAACCGTTACAATTGGCGTTGGTTAGAAAAGTCAGGCTAACACTTGAAACTATAAGACACCCTTGGATATTAATCTAATATAGCGGAGCCTTACGACACAACAGCGATAAAGGTGACCCAAAAAAGATACGCTTTTGCGCGTCTAACACACCCTTATATATCGGTACAGTTCATTTTCAAACAAATAACACCGTAGATACGCGACGTTAGCCTCTGTCGCGTCTCTACAAAGAAATTTAGGCTTATCTGAACCGTATTGCCTTATATATTAAGAGTGTGCTAAACGGTAACAAGCTTAAAATAAAGAATTCTTCTTTGTTTGTTACCAATTTAATGAATATTCTTGATAATTTTCAATATATTCTTAAATTTCAGCTTGAATATCAAACTAAAACCTAACTTGCCCAACCCAAATGTTCCCTTAATGTATGCTGCATAATATCCACAGGTATAGTTTCTTCTGGTAACCAAGTTTGTAACGCGATCGCACCTTGCTGAACTAACATTTCTAAACCATCAATTTTAGTTGCACCTTGGTTTTGGGCGATTTGGAGAAATTTGGTCGGATTGGGAGTATATATCAAATCATAAGCGATCGCATTCTGGGGTAATTGGCTGATTAATTCAATACTTAGCGGTGATTCTTCTACTTTTGGGTACATTCCCACAGGAGTTGTATTTACCAATAAATTTGCTGATGGTATTAAACTCGGTAATGCACTCCACTCATGAACTTGTAATTTTACCTCCAAAGGGGAATCAACCCAACTTTCAGCAAATACCTGTAATTTTGCAGGGTTTCGCCCCACAATATGAATTTCTTTGCAACCTAACTGTTTGCAACCTGCAACTACCGCTCTAGCTGCTCCTCCATTACCTAAAATTACTACCACAGATTCTTCCCAATTACGGTCATACTTCCGCAGAGGACATACAAATCCCTCCACATCAGTATTAGTTCCAACCCATTGATTATTCTTCAAAGTAACCGTATTCACGGCTCCCACCGCTTGAGCAATTGGGTCTACTTCGGCTAATAAAGGTAATATCGCTTGTTTATGGGGGATTGTAACACTAAATCCAACAACACCAATTGCTGCTAAACCCGCAACTGCAACCTCTAAGTTCTCTGGTTCGATCGGGAATGGTAGATACACATAATCTAATCCTAAGTGGGTAATAGCAGCATTATGCATTTTGGGCGATAGGGAATGCTCCACTGGATGTCCAATAACCCCCAATAGCTTGGTTTTACCGGTAATCATTCTGTTGAAATTTGTCATGTACTTTACCCCTGAAAATCAATTACTCTTTCTGGAGAATTAATAAAAATCACTCAATAATTTAAAATTATTAAAATAGATTAATATTTGTTAACGTTATGCGAGTAACTAAAGCTGTGTCTACGGAACCAATTCCCGGTCAATATTGGGAATGGCAAGGACATAAAGTTTACTATGTTAACGCAGGAGCAAAGCAAACTGAATATCCTGCTTTGCTTTTGGTGCATGGTTTTGGTGCTTCTACAGATCACTGGCGCAAAAATATTACTGAACTGTGCAAAGAGTTTGAGGTATACGCCATTGATTTACTGGGATTTGGCAGGTCTGCGAAACCCAATTTGGAGTACAGTGGGGACTTGTGGCGCGATCAGCTTTATGATTTTATCACCCAAGTTATCGGGCAAAAAGTTGTTGTTGTGGGTAACTCTCTCGGTGGATACGCCAGTTTATCTGTTTCCGCTCAGCGTCAGGATGGAGTTGCTGGGGTTGTATTACTTAATAGCGCCGGACCATTCAGCGATAATCAAACTTCTTCAGAATCAGAGTCTCTAACTCAACAAAATGAGCCAGTTAATTTTGCCAAACAAGTACAAACTGTATTTGGCGATACTGTTAAATGGGTGTTTCAACAACGATTAACCCAATTTTTACTATTCCAGTACATACGTCAACCCTGGGTAATTCGCCAAACCTTAGAAAAAGTTTATTTAGATAAAAGTGCAGTTACCGAACAATTAGTAGAAGAAATTCGTCGTCCTTCGGGCGATCCTGGTGCTTTTGACGTGTTTTGCTCGGTTTTTAGTACTCGTCAGGGAGAAACAGTAGATGAACTACTGGGTAAATTAACCAGTCCTTTATTACTACTGTGGGGAGAAGGGGATCCTTGGATGAATGCGAAACAACGTTCTGAAAAGTATCGCCAGTACTATCCGCAAATGACCGAATATTTCCTTCAAGCTGGTCATTGTCCCCATGATGAGATACCAGAAAAGGTTAATTCTTTGTTGGGAGATTGGGTTAAAAATCAGGTAATGAGTAAGAAGTAAGGAGTAAGAAGTAAGGAGTAATGGGTGAGGGTAATTGCTAATTGATGATGGGTAATGGGACAATAGGAATAATGAATATTCCAAGTATGATAAATATTGAAGTAGTTTTGTAAATTAAGTTTAATCAGAAAACACTATGGGCATTTTGACATTTGGTTGGGTTTCGTTACTAGTTGTTTTTACTTGGTCAATCGCTATGGTAGTTTGGGGTCGTAACGGACTATAGAAGTATCGTGGAAACTGCTCAATTCCTAAACTATTTGGCTTTGGCGGCTTTGGGTCTATTGGTGCTAGTTACTTTAGGTATAGGTTATTTAACGTTTCTGGGTTGGCGCGATCGCCGACTTCAGGAAAACGAAAAACGGGAAACCCGTCGTTCGCTAGCAGCAAAACGTAAGTAAACCTAAACTACACCAAAGACCTGTTAGACATCTGTGGAAAAAAATGTAGAGACGCGCCATGGTAGGTCAAAAGTTTAGAGACATACCATGGTAGGTCAAAAATGTAGAGACGTAACATGTTACGTCTCTATGAGGATTTTGGTTAAGGGGAATGGGGAAAAATCGTAAGTCTCCGGAGCTTCGTTTTATTAAACGTCAAGGAAGATCCTATTCTATTTGTCTTGGTACCCGTCCATCTTGGGGAAGTTTGTACCATTTTTTGCTCACTATTTCTTGGTGGCGTTTTCTGGCGCTAATTTCTGCGGTTTATCTCGCAATTAATG
The DNA here is from genome assembly GCF_030065675.1 of Mastigocoleus sp. MO_188.B34. Taxonomy (GTDB): domain Bacteria; phylum Cyanobacteriota; class Cyanobacteriia; order Cyanobacteriales; family Nostocaceae; genus Mastigocoleus. The sequence goes on from NZ_JASJDK010000003.1 coordinate 35,820, forward strand.
CTGTTTTTGCTTTGCTATACTTGGCGGGTGGAAATGGAATTGAAAATGCTCACCCGGGTGATTTTGGTGATGCTTTCTTTTTCAGCGTTCAAAGTATGGCATCAATTGGTTATGGTGCAATGTACCCAAGCACACGATATGCCAATGTTTTAGTTGTAATTGAAGCATTAGTAGGTTTTTTTATCATGGCTGTGGCTACCGGGTTAGTTTTTGCCCGATTTTCGCTTCCTACAGCCAAAGTCATGTTTTCTAATTTTGCTGTAATTGCGCCTTATGATGGTATTCCAACTTTAATGTTCCGTGCTGCGAACCAACGGGGTAATTTTATTTTGGAAGCACAGATCAAAGTATCTTTAGTGCGTAATGAAATCACGAAAGAAGGAGATTTCATGCGTCGCTTTTACGATCTGAAGTTGGTACGCAATGAGTCACCGGCTTTTTCTTTGACTTGGACGGTAATGCATCAAATCGATGAAAGTAGTCCATTTTATAACGAGACAGCAGAATCGCTTCAGGAAAAAGTAGGAGAACTGATCGTTACTTTAACTGGGATTGATGAAACCATTTCTCAAAGCATTCATTCCCGGTATTCCTATATTTCGGACGAGATTTTGTGGAATATGCGCTTTGTTGATATTTTATCGTTTACTCCAGATGGTAAACGAGTTATGAACATGAGTCATTTTCATGATGTTCTTCCGTTGGAATAGAAAAGGCTCATTGATGAACTTCTAAAAAATATTTAATCATTATTTATTTCCCGTAGGGGCGCACCGACGTACGCCCTGGCGAGTGGTATATTTTGAATGGAAAGTTCCTAATAGCAATTTGCTTTATTAGTTGCATTCTCTTTTATCTACGTCAGTTTTTACCTGTAGTCCTTGTGCGTTGACTACAACATCGATACGGTATCTACCATTAACCATATAGATTGTAGTCGCACATCCAATACCAAACATTAGTAGTCCACAAAGGGGTAAGGTAATCGACCAAATTGTTAAACTGTGTTTCATAGCTTTTTTCCCAACTCTGTATATTCCCATTAAAAATTGTGGCTAGGTGAGAACTCGATTGAGAAAAAAGTTGTTTTTTTGGCTGACTTAGCTCACTTATAGCTGACTTGTAGCTGAAATCCAGCAATTTACATCAACCAAATTATAATTAACTCAATTGGTATAAATATAAAAAGTGATGGGTCGATCGCTTCGGGTTGCGGTAAAGTACATTCAACAAGTTAAATCAGCACTGCCTCGTAATGGTTATCCTAGCCAAAAAGCTTTTGCTACTGAAATCGGACTTTCCTTGTCCACGGTCAAAAATTTTCTCAGTGGTAAACCAGTTGATTACATCAATTTCGTGGAAATTAGTGAAAAATTAGGGCTAGAATGGCAAGAAATTGCAGATAAAGAACCAGAAGCACAAGAAAATAACAACCACATTGGGCAAGACTCACCCTTTGTAACCGGTTCTCCCATTACCCATCCCCGTCATTTCTTCGGACGACAAAAAGAACTCAAACGCCTATTTAATCTACTGAAGCGCCACCCCCTGCAAAACGCTGCGATTATTGGTCAGCGACGCATTGGTAAAACTTCTCTATTGCATTATCTGAAAAATATTACCGCCACACCAATAGAGGAATTACGCCCCCAACAAAAGTATGACTGGCTAACTAATCCAGAAATATATCGATGGGTTTTCGTAGATTTTCAAGACCCCCGGATGTCAAGCAAGGAGAGATTTTTAAGCCACATTCTGGAAACTCTGCGGATGAATATACCAGAACCGTGCGACTTAGATAACTTTATGGATGTGATGAGTGATAACTTACATAATCCCACAGTTATCTTACTGGATGAGATTGGTGTGGGTTTACAACGTTATCCAGAATTGGATGATGAATTTTGGGAAAGCTTGCGTTCTTTAGCAACTAACCATACAGGGGGAAATCTAGCATTTATCTTAGCGACCCATGAATCACCTATTGAACTTGCTCATCATACCAGACATAGTTCGCCATTTTTCAATATTTTTGGTTACACCGCCACATTGAGACCACTGAAGGAGGAGGAAGCACGAGAATTGATCGCAAGTTCGCCGATTCCCTTTACTGATGATAATGTGGAGTGGATTATTGGGCAAAGTCAAGGTATACCACTGTTGTTACAAATTCTTTGTCGGGAATGCTTATTTCATTTAGAAGATGGGGATACGGATGATTGGCGTGAAGAAGGATTGAGACAAATCGAACCTTTCAATCATCTATTATTGAGATAAGAATTATTGTAAGAAAATCGCACTGTAGAGACGCGCCATGGCGCGTCTCTACACAGCCAAAACTATCGCTTTTGGGTGCTACTTAAGCCCCTCTATTTACTGATGGGAAACTGATAACTGATAACTGGAATGAAATCCGCCATCGACTACTCCAAAATCTACACCCACGCACCCGAACAACACCCCAACCTTATACTGGGTAGTCTGCAACTACTGTTCTGGTTATTTTTTCGTCCCAAAGCTTGGAAAAATCACCTCAAACGTATCGATTCAGCTTTAGATTATGATTTCACAGTGAGACAATCCCTACAATGGGATAACGATAAACTGTGGAAACTACTACTACAAGCATATGTAATAATACCTATAATTACACTATTAATAGGTTTGCTATTAGGTTGGTCATTAATTGATGTGACGGTCGGCGTGGCGGTCGGCGTGGCGGTCGGCGTGGCGGTCGGCGTGACGGTCGGCGTGGCGTTCGGCGTGGCGTTCGTCGTGGCGGTCGGCGTGGCGGTCGGCGTGGCGGTCGGCGTGACGGTCGGCGTGGCGGTCGGCGTGGCGGAAGGCGTGGCGTTCGTCGTGGCGGTCGGCGTGGCGTTCGGCGTGGCGTTCGGCGTGGCGTTCGGCGTGGCGTTCGGCGTGGCGTTCGGCGTGGCGTTCGGCGTGGCGTTCGGCGTGGCGTTCGGCGTGGCGGAAGGCGTGGCGGTCGGCGTGGGTGCGACTATAAATCTATGGCGACCTGTACTAATTTACCCTTTTCTAACTTTATTCCATACCCTACTCTATCGTCTTGACCAACGATTTCCTGATAATGAGTTAACTTTTTTACATTGGCATGCTTCATTATGGGATGAGTATCAATTCATACCATTTATTGGTTTGGATAAGCATTTAGTACAAGTCATGGAGCGAAACCCAGATGAAGGACAAGTTGCTATTGAATATTTAAATAATAGCCACCAACGCTGGGCTGCTCAAGCTGCACAAATTGAGCTAGATGCACGAATGTTGGAAAGTTTTAAATCGGTTGAATCTATCCGTGAAGTATACGACGAATTGGTAATTGAAGAGCTAGAAGGTAAAGCTAGTCCAGTACTACGCATATTCAGTCGTATCAGTGAAGATATAGATGCTGCTCTCAATCAGCGTAGTAACTACAATCAGCGTCTAGCTTTTACAGCTACTGCAGATCGATTAAATGCAAATTTACAGGATCTTACTCGCAGCAGTAATAAATATGCTCCCCGATTTCGCCCAATCGCTAAAAGTTGGTATGAAATAATCACCAATCATATAGAAAAACTAGCAAAAGAAGTCGAACTTCATCAGGAAATTGACTCTCCTTACATTCTCGCTATCCCACTCACCCAAGAGCAAGAAATCTTCAGTGGACGCGATGACATCGGAACCCGGATTGAACAACTTATTTTAGATCGACGTCGCCCACCCCTGCTACTTTATGGACAGCGCCGCATGGGTAAAACTTCCCTTCTCTACAACTTGGGAAAACTCTTACCCAGTTCTATTATTCCCATGTTTGTAGACTTGCAAGGCGCACCTTCGTCAGCAAATAACTATACGGGTTTTCTCTACAATCTCGCCAGGGGGATGATTATCTCAGCAAAAAAAGAAGCTGTTACCTTACCACCCCTCACCCGTGAAACCTTAAAAGATGACCCCTTCACCTGCTTTGATGAATGGCTCGATCGCGTAGAAGAGGTACTAGAACAAAATACCGCTTTGTTGATGTTAGATGAATTCGAAGTACTTGACAGCGCAATTACCAAAGGACGATTTGACGAACAAGACGTGTTAGGAATGTTACGTCACTTGATCCAACACCGTCCCCGCTTCAAACTCATGCTGGCTGGTTCCCATACAATTGAAGAATATCAACGATGGGCTAGTTACTTAATCAACGTGCAAGTGGTGCATATTAGTTACTTGGAAGAAAAGTCAGCCCGTAAACTAATCGAACATCCGATTGAAGATTTCATGTTGCGCTACGACACTGATGCTGTAGAGCGCGTGTTAGAAATTACTCGCTGTCACCCTTTCTTAGTACAATTACTGTGTAGTGAAATTGTCGCTTACAAAAACGAGCAAGACCCTTCAGTGCGGCGATTAGCGACTTTAGATGATGTGGAAGCAGCAGTTACGGAAGCTTTAAATAGCGGTAGTTTCTTTTTTGCTGATATTCAAAAGAACCAAGTAAATGCGATAGGGCTTGATATTCTCAGGTTTATGGCTGCAAGAGGGGAAGGGGCAATTGTTAATAAAAATACTATATTACAAGAAATTCCCGGTGCTTCGGAAAGTGATTTTCAAAAGTTATTGCAACGGGAACTGATTGAAAAAGTAAAGAATGAAGAAGAAGGGGATGGTTATCGCTTTCAAGTGGAGTTGATTCGGCTATGGTTTGCACGGTAATAAGTTGTTATACCAACTCAATAACAGATTCTTCGGTAGAGACGTTGCAGAGCCTGCGGCGTCGGCGTTAGCCTCTGCAACGTCTCTACATAAATCTATCTGTCTGGCGTTGCATCATACTGGTTTAAATATCTGCGTAGTTTTCTATGAACGGAAAATCATGTAAACAAAATCATACTTCGGTAAAGAAATATTTATATAAACATATGCAGTTGCATCAGAATACACACATAGAGCGATAATAACTCTGGTGAGATAATAAACTTAGGCAAAATCTGAAACAAATAAATACTGAATAATTGACACTTGAAATCTACTTTTAGTTTTCAGGTAAAGCCTGAGCTATAAAAAAACTCAAATCATTACGTTATTTATACGCAATCAATATCTACCACTTGATTCAAATCAAACGTAAATTCTATTACTCCTGAATGAGAAAGATTTGCGAACCTCGCTTTGGTTCTAATTTTACTTTGCCAGCTTGAAGGATAAGTATAATGGACAACATAATAAATAACGAATACTCTTTGGGACAAGAAAGTTTGTCAGTGGAATCTCTTGATGAAGGTAAAGAACCACAAGATGAAAAACTAGGTATTAATTATAACGATGTTCCAAGTTTGATAGTGGATCCGAAGACTCAATTCGTAACAGTTGATGACCCTTCGCCAACTATTTCTGTATTTTGGGATCGAGTGGTTCAACAAGCTGTGATTGAGGCTTCACCGGGTCCCACTATTGCATCTCGTGCTTATGCAATGCTCCATACAGCGATGTTTGATGCTTGGGCTGCTTACGATCCTAAAGCCATATCAACTCAACTCTGCGATGACTTACAACGCCCTTTATCAGAGGTTACTGAGGCTAACAAAATAGAGGCGATGAGTTATGCAGCTTATGGGGTTTTAAAAGATCTTTTTCCCCAGCAAATAGAGATATTTAAGGACTCAATGGTCGAGCTAGGTTTCGACCCATACAAAAATACTACAGATGTCACTACTGCTGCTGGTATTGGTAATGTGTCGGCAGCTGCATTATTAGACTTTCGCCGTCAGGATGGTTCAAATCAGCTTGGAAATGACCCAAATGGAACTCTTGGAGTACCATATTCTGACAACAGTAATTACCAAGCTGTTAATAGTCTGGATGAAATAGTTGATATTAACCGTTGGACTCCAGAGAGAGTACCAATTGACTCCAAACCAGGCGAAGAAGAAAGAATTCAAGAATTTCTGACATCCCAGTGGGGAGATGTTAAACCTTTCGCTTTGGAATCTGGCGAGCAGTTCCGACCAGAAGCACCAGAGCCATTTCTTTTAGTAGATGGCTCGGTAAATTTAGAAGATAAAACAATTACCCTCGAAGATGGTTTCACTGTAAAAATTGATAAAAGTTTAATTGGAACGATTATTAACCCCAAATTTATTGCTCAAGTAGAAGAAGTTGTTGATATCAGCGCCAATTTAACCGATGAGCAAAAGTTGATTGCAGAATTCTGGGAAGATGGTGGGGGAACTTCCTTCCCTCCCGGTACTTTTATGACATTTGGTCAATTCGTTTCAGCCCGGGACAATAATAACCTAGATGAAGATGCTCAACTATTTTTTAGTTTGGGAAATGCTGTATTCGATGCAGGTATAGCCACATGGGACGCCAAAAGGTTTTATAACTATACTCGTCCAGTTAGAGCAGTACGGGAGCTTGGTAAATTAGGGCTAATAGGGGAATTTAGCGAAGAAAAAGGTGGTTTTGTAATTGATGCATGGCAACCGGGACAAGGAACTCAGACAATTTTGGCGACTGAATTTCTGACATACCAAACTCCTGGTAGCGATCCTTCTCCACCATTTGCTGAGTATACTTCCGGTCACAGTAGCTTTAGTGCAGCAGGTGCAACCATTCTGGAATTATTTACCGGTAGTGATGAATTTGGTGCTTCAGTTAGTTTTAAACCTGGCGAATCTCGTTTTGAGCCAGGTTTAACACCTGCTGAAACAGTTACGTTAAGCTGGGACACTTTTAGTCAAGCAGCAGATGAAGCTGGGATTTCTCGACTTTATGGAGGAATCCATTTTACTCAAGGAGATGTGAACGGGCGAAAGTTAGGAGAAGAAGTTGCTCAGAGCGTTTGGGAAAAAACTCAGTTTTTCATCAATGGTGGAGAAATAAATGATGGAGAAGTAGATGAATTAATTAACCCCGCTAATGCTGAAAATTTAACAGTCCAAAATAGCTATTTTACTAACAGTGAAGACATTATATCTTTGGATATCGATCGCACTCCTTTAATTGGAAATATTGAGTCTAATAATTTTGGACTCCCTAGTAGTTTTTCCCTAGAAAACCCTTATTCCCTGGAGAACCCAAATCTTATTGGAGTTTTTGAAGGTAGCATGGATATCTTAGAGGATGTTTTCAAAGTATAGTTTATTACTAAGATTCACTATTAAGATCCTCTAACCCCTTAAAAAGAAGGCAAAAGTCCCCCTTTCCAAGGGGGATTTAGGGGGATCCAAGATATATTAAGTGGGTAAATAATATGACTTGTAAAACATCCTCGTAAGTATGGGTAATTTGGAAGTGTGAGGAAATTTATTGACAACCCAGGTGTAATTTTTGCATAAGTATCAAGACATAAAACCTACATCAATAGTGTAGATAGCTCAATAAGTAGTGCATCGTACATAAAAGAACAAGTTTGATTAAAATAAACAAGTTCAAGATCTGTATAGCTTACTCATCCCTATTTCTGTATTCACAAATAAGACAAAGAAAAGAAGTTAAAAGTAAAAATGATAAGACAAAAGTCAAGATAAATACAAAATAATTCAAAATGATTATTTCTGACTTTTTTCTTTTTTTGATATGCAACAAAAAATAACTTCTGTAAACAAATACGACTGATCGTCTTACGTGGAGATATGTGATGATATTCAACCAAAGCCATAATATTCTTATAAGTTTTATTCAAGTGTTCTCGAATAATCAATGTTCTTGAATTATTTGCAGTAGTTGCAAGATTAACATGGGTGTATAGAGTTTTAGTGTAGAGATATTCAATTACTGAACATTTGCAAGAAAGAATTATATTTTTAGGTTGAGGTCTACAACTCCTATAAAATAAGCCAAACAAGTATTTAGACTTTACATACTGTTACATTGCAGCATATTCTTCACTCAATTTCATCTCAATCTAAAGACAGTATTTCGAGTTAATAGAAATAGCTAAATGTATTCAAAATATATTCAAAATATATCAATATTTGATACTTATTTAATTGTTTGTATCCCTATGTCATTACTTGTGTTTGAGAACTATTTTTTTGATCCCTCTATCTAAGTAATTAGCTCATGTTTTTGAGATTTTGTCAACAAAGCTGAACATAAGTAAACTACTTAGATTTTGCCTTAATTATTCAGGAATTACAGATAAATAATTTGAAGGAAATAGTAAGAATTACATCGATGAAACAATAAAACCAAAACTCCAATTTGATGTATCCAAATCAGTGTATTCAAATTAATGCATCGAACTTAATCTCTATTAATAACTAATTATTATTCATTATTGATAAAGAAATTTTTTGAAAAGGAGGTTGAAAGACTATGCTAAGTAAGGCTTCTGAAAAAACAATGCACACTGTTAGATGGGTGCTTGTAATCGGATGGACACTATTAATTATCTCGTTGTTTTACGATCCCATAAGTCATCATTTAACGGAGCCTAGCAACTTATTGTCTCCACTTCGTGACTTACAGTTAAGTGATAATCCACCAATAAAGGTTTTCATCCAAGGAAAAGAACTAGTACAAAAGGCTTATCCAATTGGGGCGAGAATTTTTTGGGGTATGGTTGTACCCAGTGCAGTCATGATTGTACTGGTTTTCGGACATGAAACTTGGCGACGTATCTGTCCTTTATATTTTTTCTCCCAAATCCCTCGCGCTTTGGGCTTAAAGTCCAAACTAGATATAAATCAGAATAAATGGCTAACTCGTAATCATCTTTACGTACAATTTACTTATCTATTCATTGGTTTAAACTTTAGAATTTTATTCATTAACTCTACAAGATGGGCTTTAGCCTCATGGTTTCTCATTTCAATTTTCTCTGCAATCTTAATAGTTTTTCTCTATGGTGGTCGTAGTTGGTGTCATTATGTTTGCCCATTTGGACTTGTCCAAACTGTTTTTACCGGTCCTGCTGGTTTATTAGGAAGCGACGCTTCTTCTGCACCTCCGAGAAGCATTACCCAGTCCATGTGTCGAGAAATAGACAAAAAGACAGCTAAAGAAAAAAGTGCTTGTGTAGCTTGCAAATCCAATTGTATGGATATCAATGCAGAAAATTCCTATTGGAGTGACCTGAAGAAACCCGGACGCAGATTTATACAGTACGGATATCTTGGCTTAGCTATTGGTTACTTTGTTTATTACGGATTATATGCAGGTGATTTTAATTATTATTTCTCGGGTGCTTGGACCCATGAAGAGAATCAACTAGGAACTTTATTCGATCCAGGCTTTTATATATTCGAGCAGGCAATTAATATACCTAAAATTCTTGCAGTTCCTTTAACTTTAGGATTCTTTGTCATCGTTGTTTATTGGCTATGCAGCAAATTAGAGAAAGTATATCGAGCTTATCTCAGAAGACGTCATCCTAATATAAGTTCCGAGCAAGTATTGCATAGATCTCTTTCTATTTGCACCTTCATCGCTTTCAATGCTTTCTTTGTCTATGGTGGTCGTCCGGAACTTTTACGCTTTCCTTCCGAAGTGAACTTAGTATTTAACGGCTTTGTGATCCTAGTTAGTACTTTGTGGTTGGCTAAAACTTGGGGACGTAGTTCTGAGCAGTACCAAAGAGATAGGCTAGTTTACAGTTTTCGTCGTCAACTCAAAAAATTACCAATTGATATTTCCCGCTTTTTAAAAGGTCGTTCTCTTGATGACCTGACATCCAATGAATTATTTATCCTGACTGCTGTGTTACCTCAATTTCAACGCCGAGACCGCTTGCAAGTCTATAAAGAAATATTGCGGGAAACCTTGACCCAAGGAAATATAACTCCTCAAAACAGCTGTGAAGTTCTTAGGGAGTTACGTCAGCAACTAGCATTAAATGATGATGAACACTACAGCGTATTGTCCAATTTAGCGGAAGAACAACCATCAAATGTTTATCCTGTACCTTCTCAGCAAGTAACAACAGTTCTAAAACCAAAAAAACTTTTAGACTCTCCCAAAAAACCACAAAAAACCCCAGCAAAAACAGAAATTAGGGCGAAACGACGCCCTCCAAAAAAATAACTAATAGCAGCCAAAAGTAGCCCAAATCTCAGGTTTATTTCAGGTTTGGGTCTAAAGTCTTAAAAATCGCGAATAGCTCCCAAACCATCAAAATCCCCTTGCGCTTGTTAATCTAACTAGAGTTCAAATAATTATGAAAATTACAGCTTTTAATCATTTAACTGGAGCTTTAGAAGAAAAACTACTTTCTTCAAATACAGATAACTTACAACGATGTGTAATTGGAAGACATCCCAGTTGTGACTTAATTCTCAACAGTCCAGAAATCAGTCGAGTCCATGCTATTATCCTTGGTCACCAAGGGAATCACTGCTTTATCGATCTGGCTAGTACCGATGGTTCTCGTATTAATAATCAAGAAGTTGAATTCAACCAAGAATATCCTTTAAAAGCTGGTGATGCGATCCGAATTGGCGATTTTCTTCTGTTATTTGAAGAAGTCAGTGATGAATCAAAACCTTACTGGTTTTTAAAACCACAAGAAACCAATAGTCCCAAACAAGTAACTATTGGTAGTGAAGTTCAACCAATGTTTCGTTGTTCTCAAATCATAGATGAAACCCATGATGTAAAAACATTTTGCTTAGTTTCTTCTCCATCTAAAGTATTTGATGACTACAAACCTGGTCAGTTTGTCACCCTAGATTTAGAAATTAACGGTCAGCAAATAAAACGTTCTTACTCGATTTCTTCTACTCCTTCACGTCCCCATGCTTTAGAAATAACTGTTAAGCGTGTTCCTTCACCTTCAGATGTAGCTAATGTTCCCCCTGGTTTGGTTTCCAATTGGTTACACGATAATTTCAAGGTTGGTTCCTCAGTCAAAATCAGCCCACCAATGGGTAAGTTTACTTGTTTTGACCATCCCAACGAAAAATTCTTGTTTATCTCTGCTGGTAGTGGTATTACACCAATGATGTCCATGTCTCGATGGTTATGTGATGTAAAACCAGATGTTGATGTTATATTTGTTCACAGTGCAAAAACAATAAAAGATATTATTTTCCGCCAAGAATTAGAGTTGATGGCGTCAAGGTACCCGAATTTTAAATTAGCTGTTACTTTAACTGGTAATCATCATCCAACTTGGTCAGGTTACAGTGGTAGGCTAAATAATTTAATGCTGCAAGCGATCGCACCCGATTTCAAAGAACGTCTTGTATATGTTTGTGGTTCTGATGGATTTAGAAATAATGTGAAAACAATTCTGGAAGGGATGAGATTCCCCATGTCTTCTTACCACGAGGAAAGTTTTGGCTCTAACAAGCGAAGAAAATCTTTATCATCACCAAAACCAGAAATCCACAGACAATCAGAATTTTCTCCACAAGATACCCATATTGCTTCCACTTCCTCAAGTGCTGATGTTGTAGTTTTTACTAAATCTCACAGAGAAGTAGTTTGCGAACCGGAAGAAACTATTTTAGAAGCAGCTCAACGGGAAGGAATTAGATTACCCTACGGATGTCAGATGGGAGCTTGCGGTCAATGCAAGTTACATAAAGTGTCTGGAGAAGTTGTTTATGAAGACGATTCGGATTGTGAAAATGATTTTGTTCTAACCTGTGTCGCGAGAGCTGCTGGACGTGTAACAATTGAAGGCTAGATTCATCGTAATATGTGAGCAATGCTATTCAAAAGATTTAATAACAATAATTACGCACGGACAATATAAACGCGATCGTTGTGAAAATAGGAAGTAATAATCTCAAACCAATGAGCTTGCGGTCACGCTAGAGCTATAGCTGCGCTACCTGCGGAGCCGCTACCTTACGGATCCGCTAATGGGAATAAGTTCCTTTGACACTCGCAATACCTAAAGCCTTCGGATCTACCAACGCTGCAGGCTCTAGGTATTGTATCTCCTTTTGGGAGAAAGAAATCGCAAGACTTTGAACTTAGTTTAGATTATGTTACATAGTTGTATTTAATTGCGCCTAAGTAAGTAGGCAAGAAAAAAGTAAACTATGTAAATAAATATAAAATACTCGTATTTGGCTCGTAGTAGCGCTTTAGCGCTAAAGCGCTATTACAAAAAAGTTATGATTTTTCTTACTAACCTACTAACCTACTTAGATTAGGTTTAAATAAGTTGTTACGCATCTAATTTGTATATTATTCTATTCGATAGCGAAGCCTCAAACTTCTTTCAATTGTGTCCTACGGACACGCAATACCTATAGCTTTGCTACCTACGGATCCGGTACGCTGCGCTAGACGCTAATGACTTATGTCCTTACGGACACGCAATACCTATAGCTTTGCTACCTACGGATCCGGTACGCTGCGCTAGACGCTAATGACTTATGTCCTACGGACACGCGATGCTAATGACTTTTGACTTGCTGTTGTGCATTAAAAATGCACAACAGCTTAAACTCTACGAAAGTAGAAGATATTTTAATTTTTTAGGGAACAACTTCCCATAGCATAACTCTTGCAACAAAAAGTTTTGCGATAAAAATATTACAGCATGTATTTTTTAAGATAAAACAATTGATAAACAAGTAGTATGCAAAATGAATGAAATATCGCTAGCGTAAAATATTTTGTTATAAAAAGCGTTAATGCATGCTATGCTTTGAGTCTTGAGTTTTTATTTGCATCTTCCTCTGTAGCTACTTCCTAAGTGAAAATAGGTCATTTTTGATCGTTTTAAGTCGCATTGACAACAAACGCATTCATAAAATTATTTTCCATTTTAGGCATGCATCTATTACCCAGTTCTATTGCAAATACACCTTAAGCCGTAGTAAATTCTATTTCTGAATCTTTTCTACCCCAGACATACTGTAAATTTGAATTGTGCTAGCAATTGAGTAAGAGCAAAGTGTTTTTGCTACTTGCGCTCTCACGGAAATTTTGTATCTACTCGACCAGGGTGAGAATGTCTTTATTGGGTGTAATGAAACGCCCTACATAAAATACTTAGTTTTGGGGACAAATATTCCCTTTTTACTAGCGGTAAAAACTAAGCAGGAAATTAGCAAATAGACTTTGTAGGTGTTTCGCCGAAAATGTATTTACCTACAACAGAATTTGCTTGTTATTCATATGTTTTCAATTTTTATTTGAAAGTATATTTTCGCTTTTGAATTGTGAACTTTTCTTTAGGGCTTACTATGTATGATTTTTTTTCTCAACATCAGGCCGAAACTATTTTTCTTTTTGCATATAAAAATATCTTATGGATTACTCTCCAAGTAAATTCACGATTTTTGGAGGTTTTTAGGGTAGTAGCAATATCTATTAACTATTACTTAAGGTTTGTCCCAACACAGTGTATTCCACCAATACAGGGTAAGTCCTATGACTATTTATCAAGGAAAGTCTACTTACCGATATTGGTGTTTTAAATAACTTATACTCAGAATTACGAAGAAAATTCAAATAGTACGATGAAAGATTGAATATAGTTTAAATACTTGAGTCGATGAATATTATCACAGAGAATTTCGAGCTCAAGCAGCACATCTCAAAATTACCATTAACGCAGCAAAGAGCTCTTCTATCTTGGTTAGGAACGCAAATCGCTAAAAGAGAATTGGAGGAAGAATTTGATATCCCTACAAAGCCAAGACGAGAGGTTTTAGAGATTAAGCGGGTTGGTAAATTTGCGTACCAGCTTGAGGCATTTGAATGTAGTAATAAGTACTGTTGGTGTAAAAAACCATCAGGTAAGAAACATACTGCATGGTACGGCTATCAGTGGCGTAAAGATAGGGTTGTTTCTTGGTATATTGGCAAGCGTTTAATTGAGGAGGAATATTAATTTATTATCAGTAATTTAAGCATTTCAACCAAGCATAAGAATCGCTTGGTTGATACACTGCTTAATTTCAAAAAGTTACAAGGTGGGGAATAAAAGTATATGAGGAGTGCAATAATACAGATCGCGTAGTCTTTGCTGCGACTAACAGCAAACAAAATCAGGAGGCAGAAATGTCAGAAGCGTTACAACACAAGAAAATTGTTGTTGTTGGTGCTGGTTGGGCTGGATTAGGAGCAACTTATCACTTAGCAAAACAGGGTTATCAAGTAACACTTCTGGAAGCTGGTTCCTATCCTGGTGGGTTAGTAGCAGGTTGGAAAACCAGTAGTGGGCGTTCTGTAGAAGCTGGAATTCATGGATTTTGGTATCCTTACAAAAATATTTTTGCTTTAATTAACGAGTTGGGAATTAACCCTTTCACTACTTGGACTCGTTCTTCGCAATATTCTCCTGTGGGTTTAGAAGCAGAGTCCCCTATTTTTCAAGACTTACCTCGATTACCAACACCTCTTGGAACTTTTATATACACTCAATTTCAACGTTTGCCCTTAATTGATCGTCTTAGCGCTCTACCCTTACTTTACGCTGTTATTGATTTTGATAATTCAGACTCAGCATGGCGACGTTATGACTTTGTTACAGCAAGGGAATTATTCAAACAATTTGGTGTATCGCAAAGACTATATAAAGAATCTTTTGAACCAATGCTGCTGGTGGGTTTATTTGCACCGGGAGAACAATGCTCTGCAGCAGCGACTTTAGGAATGCTTTACTTTTTTATCCTTGCTCATCAACCAGATTTTGATGTCGTTTGGTGTAGGGGAACTGTTGGGGAAAAAATCTTCCGTCCTTGGGCAGAAAAAATTGAACGAGCCGGAGGAAAAATCCTAACAAATCGACGAGTTACCGATTTAATCAGCGATAATGACAATCGGGTCACAGGTGTTGTGTGTGATGATGAGGTTTTTACTGCGGATGCAGTAATTTTCGCAGTCGGTATTAATGGGATGAAAAAAATTGTTTCGGGTAGTCCCGTTTTGCAAAGCCGAGCAGAATTTCGGAATTTAAGTAATTTAGGGGGAATAGATGTTTTAGCAACTCGTCTGTGGTTTGATCGCAAAATTAATATTCCCCGTCCTTCCAATGCTTGTTTTGGCTTTGATTCCACTACCGGATGGACATTTTTTGATTTAAATGCTTTGCACGATGAATACAAAGATGAACCAGGAACAGTTGTAGAAGTAGATTTTTACCACGCAAATCAATTTATTCCCTTAGAAGACAAAGAAATTATTCCACTAGTTCATAATTATTTAACAACATGTGTTCCTGCTTTCGGGCAAGCAAAAGTTATTGACAGTAGTGTTATTCGTTTACCACAAGCAGTCACTCATTTTGCTCCTGGTAGTTATAATCATATGCTTCCAGCCAAAACTAGTTTTTCTAACTTATTTATGAGTGGTGATTGGATTATTAATCGTCATGGTTCTTGGTCTCAGGAAAAAGCTTACGTTACTGGTTTAGAAGCTGCAAATCTAGCGATCAAGTATTTACAAGCAGGAGAATTGGCTAAAATTTTGTCAGTGGAAGAAGATGAAGGACATATTCAAGTAGCCAGACAAATTAATCAAACTGTGCGGGAGGTGAGTAAATCAGTTTTACCCAATTTTTGGCTTCCCTAGTTTGATATCAAATCCGTTAGCATCGGAATTATATATTTTATATGAACAAAGGTTCAGAGTTTTTTCAATCACCTTTTAAATCATTCCAAAGTAAACGGAAAGAATATGAGTTCTGCTACTGTTGATTTTGATGTCCAATTTAAATTTAGTTATTATTTAATTTAGGACTTACGCAGTCATTACCTTAGCGCTTAGCGCCTAGCAGAGCGTAATAGATCCAATCCATAGAGCTATAAGTATTTATAAGTATTGCGATTTCCTTAGGGACTTCTTTCCATTAGCGGATCCGTAAGGTAGCGGCTCCGTAGGTAGCGCAGCTATAGCTAGAGGCAAAGACGCACCTTACGGTGAACGCCGTCGCCTTAAACCTTACGGTATGGCTGCGCTTACGCCTTTAGGTGCGTCTCAGGCTCTAGCGTGACCGCAAGGTCATTGGTTTAAGATTGCCGCTTTCTTACGGAAACTCTTTCCTAACTTTACCTTGCAATGAGTGTAATTGTGTTGTGTGTGCGTAAGCTGTTACGCATCTAATTTGTACATTATTCTATTCGATAGCAAGGTCTCAAACCTTCTTCAATTATGTCCTACGGACACGCATTAACGCAGTGTGACGCGACAGCGTCATAAACTACGTTACGCTTAGAACGCGGCAAAGCCGTTCACCTCCGGTGCCCCTCACGCTAGATCTAATGACTTTTGAGTTTTTACTTTTGACTTGCTGTTGTGCATTTAAAATGCACAACAGCTTAAGTCCTGATTATTTTAAATTCGATTTGTGTTGATAACTGGGAGATTGGAGTTGCTTAACTCAATTTACGATCGCTCCATAATCAAATCATACTAACATCGCTCATATTTTAGAAATAAATTTGGGCGTTGGGGAGTATGGGATAGAAGTTCCATAAGGGTTTTTAAGGTTGGATATAGTAAAAAGAATAAAAAAACGGGTAAGATACCCGCCTCACACATAAAAATCACTACTTATGATTAGTTAACCTACTTTTAAACTCTTGGTAAAGATCCCAGCGATACAATTGGTCTCAGAGTTGCCAAATAAATCGGAATATTGA
The DNA here is from genome assembly GCF_030065675.1 of Mastigocoleus sp. MO_188.B34. Taxonomy (GTDB): domain Bacteria; phylum Cyanobacteriota; class Cyanobacteriia; order Cyanobacteriales; family Nostocaceae; genus Mastigocoleus. Next base: position 52,367 of record NZ_JASJDK010000003.1, read on the forward strand.
AACCTAATAATTCACTGATTCGTACAACTCTGGATCTTGTTTCTGATGTTTAAACGATCCAAACCCTCTTTAATCCACTGCAAACACTCATATTCCGATCTAAATAGTTTTGGTGCTGCAATATTATTTAAAGAATCTGATGGGTAGTGATCGTAAAAGTATTTACCACCTTGGTTAAAAACAATAATCAAATTATTTCGGTATGTATAGCGAAACCTAAAAGCATCACTATAAGCAACTAAATCGGAGTGCAGATCGAGATGCTCCTTAGCTATCTTAATTACATTTTCGGTATTACTTCCATAGATAGTCGCAGGATTCTCTACCTTATGAAATTTACTATTGTAACCAACTGCTGATAGCAATTTATAGGAGAAAATATCATATTTATCGGCTTTACCGAAAACAAAAGGAATGATGAGATATCCTTTGTAAGAAACGGATTCCTCGTATAGTAGACGACCCATATTCAGTCTCCTTTGGTGTAAATTTAAGTACCAAAGCCCAAGGTGATTAATTAAGAAATATTTCTCAAGCAGATACAGCCCAAGAAATTATTTTGCTCTTAGACTTCTATCAAAGAAAGCTAGCGAAATATGGCATAGAATATACACGTACTCTCATGATTTCTGAAAGTGCTGAGAGTATTTATTATAAGTTATTCACCAATTTCGCTGTTAGCTCTTTATTTAAAAATATCACATCAAATATAATTAGAGTAATGCTTATTTGAGTTTGAAATATAGAATATATCTAAAGTTTTATAAATGTCTATAGGCAGTTTATGTAAATCTTAGTAAATAAATAGATCTACAAAGTCAGATAGATAGAAGAAATCAGTAATTAGCACTTTATTTACTCTTACTTACCGACAAAATATTATCTGACATAATACTTGTGAAAATATTTATACATTCATAAATCAAACTTAGGCGCTTTTACTTTTTTATAAAAACTCATACTTGGTATGAAATATCAATCTGAGGAGATTATAATTTACTGAAAATATGAGATAAAACTGCAATCTTATTAATTGAATGGCACCAGTGTGTAATCCAGTCACTGGTCATAATTTTAGAAGTATAATTTAGCTTGTCAATTTTTAGATAACCTAAGTTCAAATCTAGTAAGTTTTGTGTCATAAACTACTATAGATAAGTAAAAGTTACTATATGGATAACTTAATATTTACTCTCAAAAGATAATTTAATAAGAAAACTTTAGGTACCTAGGAATTATATATCTGAGTTTTAGGAATCATTTAAAACGTTAGTTCATAAGTTTTTACTTTTATCTAGGCACAGTAAAAAGCAATAAGTTATAACTTGTATGAATAGCATTTTCAGCAAATCATGACATTATTTATTATCAATAAGTTCAGATCTTTGAGATGTACGAAAAATAAAAAGCTGTGAAACTATAAGTTTCACAGCTTTAAGTGTGGTGTGAGGAGCTTAACTATATACAATCATACTAGTAAAATTGAATTGTAACAATTGTGTTAATACAATTTTGCGGAGAAAATCAGTACGTTGAATTTTTTCTATTTTCATATAGATATAAATTAACCTGGGAAAATTACGTCATAAACAGTTAGTGTTTAATAAACTTAAATTTTGTGGATAAAGTTGCAAATTTCTTCAGAAATGCCCAGTTTTAAGATTTATTTTTAAGAATTTCTTCGTAGGCTAGTAAATGCGAAATAAAATAAAACTGCGGACTTTATCAGCTAAATCCGCAGTTTACTTAATTGTGTGAGGAGACTTGAGTTGCATATACTATATGTCTAATCTAGAATTTGCCAACTATCTGTTACTATTTTTGAAACCATCCTATTCAATTACATATTCACGAAATGTCATGTTTCAAGTGGAAATATGTTTTCAATCTCATCATTTCTCTGAATATATCCATTCTATGGATTTTTAGAAACTTTATCGCTGTTTTGGAAATGATTTTCTATTTTTACCTCTTTAGATAAATGTCTAAACCAGGTAAAGTATAAAGCTATGGATAAGACTATAAAGCCCAATATCAAAAAACCAAGGGTATCCCAACGTTTCATCATAAAAGCTATTCCCGTCATAAATAAAGTTAATTGCCAAGGTATGGCGACAAAAGTAGCTAAAATATCTCGTTGATTCTCCCGTTTGATTTTTGCTTGGATATTATTAGGAAGTTGTTCGCGTACTTCACCCCAAAACCCAAATGGTCTGGTAGTTAAATAAAAGTTGCTCATTGTCTCCCATTCAGTTGGTTCCGTTAGAACTGTGGCTAAAATACAACCAACAAACGAACAGATACTGGGAACCAAAAATAAAGCATACTCTTTGAACTGTGGATCGCTTAAGGTAGGTTCTATCATTAACTTCGTAATAATTGCAGCTAGCATGCCAGCAATTGTACCTATGGCAAAACCATAACCATTAAAACGCCACCAATACCAGCGCAATACCAATGGTACGGATAAACCTGCGCCAAGACCCAAGGTAAGCCATCCCCAAATATCATTGATACTGGTGATATTGAAACTAAATAATAATCCCAACACAACTATAAGAATAGATGCAAAACGACCTTGCCAAACTAGTTGACGTTCTGAGGCTTGGGGTCTGAGATAAGCTTGATAAATATCTTTGACCCAATAAGCTGCACTGGCGTTAATAATAGAGTCAAAGGTAGACATGGCAGCGGCAATAAAGCAAGCTATCAATAGCCCTTTGATACCAGTGGGGACATATTCACGAATTACAGTGGGTAAAATTAATTCTGGGTCGGGAATTACTTCTTTAGTTACAACCCCATAATGAATACCCAACATCGCAAAAGCTGTTACCAAGGGCCAGCGAAATGATAGTAAGAAGATCCAAAAAAGAGATAATAAACCGGCTTCTCTGTCACTTTTAGCAGCAAAATAGCGTTGGATCATATAACCACCAGCACCACCAAAGCCTTCCATAAAAACCTTCACCATGTAGAAAAAGATTACTCCACCAAATAAGTTAAAAATGGCGTAATTTCCTGGTAAATCAAGGGTCAGTGATGGAGATATACTGCTCCAATCAGAAAAATTCCAATTGTACAATTCAAAACCTGTGTCATTAGGGATAGAGACAGAAAAAGTTTCTGGAATATTTGCGGTGTGTAAAGCGATCCCACAAACATAAATAATTGCCAGAAAAATCAATATTCCCTGAAAAACATCAGTCCAGACTACTCCATAAAAACCACTGACTACCGTATATACAAGTGCCATTCCAATGAGTATTATTGATGCTATACGGTCATCTACAGTAAGGAATTGACCTAAAAACTTTCCCCCAGCTACAGAAAAGTAACTCATAGCACCAATAGAAAATATGATATTCGCTACCGCGCTGATAATTCTGGCTGTATTACCTTCTCTTCCCGTTCCGAATCGTAAGCGCATCCATTCAGCTAGAGTCATTACTTTTGCTCTACGGTTCCACTTCCCCATAAAGATCATCAAAATTGCCATGATTAGAACTACTCCACCCCGGATTTCAATAAAAAATCCCTGAGTTCCCAAAGCATAAATTAAAGCTGCAATCACCATTGTCCCTGCTAAATCAGTATTAGAAGCCATTCCTGAAGCTCCTAAAACCCACCAAGGCAAATTACGATTGCCCAAAAAGTAAGATTCTATACCAGTTGATGCTTTTTTCTCTAAAAATATGCCAAATGCAATTATGGCAAGCAAGTAAATTGCAACAATGAAGTAATCAATTTCATGCATAATACTTAATTTCTACTCACTATACACCACACACAAAAACTAGGAATAAACCATTCATTCTACTGGGAATGTTAACTATTTAATAGTGATTATTAATGCAAGTATTTTCTTGTTAAAGGTTCGCTTCCAAAAATTTAGAATAACTTGATTTGAAGCGATACATACCTAAATAAAATAGATATTAATACCATGACATAAATAAAAATACTTAACTGTAATCACCTTTTGAAATAGCTAAGTATAAACTAAGATACACCAAAAGTTATTCTTGTGCTTCTGGTGTGATGATTATCTTTGCAAGCTTTATCCCGAATTGTAAATTATTTGTGAGCTTTAGAAAACAACCAGAACTCTCAATTTCCCCAGTACCAGTTTTACTCTATTTATAGAGTTTATTTTTCTCAATTTTACCCATTCCTTAATATGCTGGGGGTAATTCCAAACGCTTAAAAACTAGAGTATAAAAAACTAATCAGTAATAAAGCAAGATAACTTGCATATATTAAAATAATTGTCTGAAAGGCAATGTAAATAGCTTAAGGTAATAATTTTTGCTTATTTTCCGGTCGGAACTTATGCAACTAACGCGGATCCGTAAGTTAGTGGATCCATCGGTAGTGTAACAGGGGCTCCCTCTCCACCGACGACCTCGTAGAGCCGCATGCTCCAGTGTTTCCATAGAATATGGGTTTGTCATTGCGATCGGAACATAGGATGGGGTTAGCGCAGCAAAGCTGTTAGCGTGATGTTAGTCATAGGTGATGATGCAATTACGTAGATTTTGCGTAAGTTTTACTTGATTTTAAGAATTAAAATATAACTTTACCCAGATGAACCTTCCAAAGCAAGAATTAATCTATTGGTACATCTATCCCAACTTCTAAATTTACTCGTATTTCAGAACGACTGTTAAATTCGATTTCTGCATAGCTCACGAATCGTCATTATTTAGAAATCATGATGGGTTATTTTTCGCCGAAACAGTTTTGCTTGGTACTAACTTACACAAAAGTGACGTAATTTTTCTGGAAACAGCTATTTTTATCTGTTTTGAAGATGTCATACCCACTGTAAGCTTCTCCTAAGCACTAAAGCAACACTTTTTCCTGTTCATAATGGCAATTTTTTTATATTAAGTCCTATCATTTGGGAACTGGGATCGCTTAACATTAATAAAACATTAAGGTTTACTGGATAGGAAATCAGATTTTATGAGTTTTGTTCATACTTTATAAATGGAATATATATTTACTAATCCAAAATTATTAAGATATTCGTGAATTCAAAGAATAACCTAAATTAACTATATAGATATTTATGATAGTTTTGTCACCAATAATTAAAGAATAATATACCTGTATTTTTAATAATTTCAAAAAAAATGCTTTCTACACTCAGCCTAATTTTTTTTATGTAAGCAATAAAAACAATATTTATCGACACTTAAAATAAAATTTATTTTTTTTGTTAGCAATAATGGATATTTATCTTATATTTTTGTTTATATAAAAATGCTTACAGCATCAATTATATTTCAACAGGTAACGTCTATGTTAAAGCTTAATTATTGAATATTTATTTAACTGCTTTATAGAATTAAAGCTATATATGATAGAGCTTTTGGGTAATTTAAAATAGTAAATACTGGTACTTTGTGCTTTTTTGCTACAAGTAATTAGTAAATAATTTAAATTAAAATAATGGGTTTAAATTTATTGCAAAATATCAATAAAATACGAATTTTAATTCTTAATTAATCCTTGTTGTTGTTAATTATCTCTCCTAAATTTACTGTATAAACAGTCAGCAAAAGCATGATAAAAAGTTAGCATAGCCTACACATATACATACTCAATGTTGACAAAAATATAATTTTAATATAAACCTAATTATAGATGTTGTATTCAAGAGCTAAAAATATAGTTAGTGATGTAAAACCTAAGCTATAGTTCTATGAAAGGCTTGAATTTGGAGGTGCGTTCAAAGGGTTAAAACTAACTAAATTAAGTAAGTTTAGTGAAAGTTTATGGTTATCTCAAACTTTAGGAAAAAAATTAAAATTTGACTTCCTAGGTTACTCAACCCCTTTTCCAATTAAGAATTTAACTTCTGAACCAAAACAACTTATGAAAATTGCTCAGATTGCCCCTTTGTGGGAAAGAGTTCCGCCTCCTACCTATGGAGGGATTGAGCTTGTAGTGGGTCGTTTGACTGATGAACTTGTGCGTCGAGGTCATGAAGTTACCTTATTTGCTTCAGGTGATTCGCAAACATTGGCATCTCTAGAAGCTGTTTATCCTCGTGCATTACGCTTGGATTCAAAAATTCAAGAACGACCTTTGTACGAAGTATTAGCGCCTAGCCAAGCTTACCAGCGAGCTGCCGAATTCGACATCATTCATTCCCATGTGGGAGTTTGGGCATTACCTTTAGCCGAGGTAGTCTCAACACCAACAGTACATACTCTACATGGTAGGTTTAGCCGGGATAGTGGTGAAATATTTGGCTATCACTCAACGCAACCTTACATCAGTATTAGTGATGCACAACGTCAAATAGATCTTAATTACGTTAAGACTGTTTATAACGGCATCGATATTGGTAACTATTCTTACTACCCTAAACCTCAAGAGCCACCTTACTTAGCATTCTTAGGACGTTTTTCCCCAGAAAAAGGACCACAACATGCAATTGCAATTGCCAAGAAAACAGGTTGGCGGTTGAAAATGGCAGGAAAAGTTGATGTAGTGGACGTCAAGTTCTTCGAGCGAGAGATTGCACCTCTGATTGATAACAAGCAAATTGAGTTTCTAGGTGAAGTGAATCATACTGAGAAAGCAGATTTGCTTGGTAATGCATCCGCTACTCTTTTTCCTATTACTTGGGATGAGCCCTTTGGCTTGGTAATGATTGAATCAATGGCTACTGGTACACCAGTAATTGGTATAAAAATGGGTTCAGTGCCTGAAGTTATAGCTCATGGAAAGTCAGGCTTTGTTTGTCAAACCTATGATGAGATGGCAGAAATGATCCCAGCAGCTTTAGAATTGGATCGTAAAACATGCCGAGAATATGTGAAAAACAATTTTACCGTTACCCAAATGGTAGATGGGTACGAAGCGACTTATGAAAAAGTGTTACAAGGTTCTGTAAAAAATTATTCTTCCCATCCTACTCGACTCTTCCCGTTACCTAAGATAGTGTCATGAGTGAGTAGTAGTTTTAAGGCAAAAAATACGCTAAGCTACTGAGAACATATTTTACCAGAAAATACCTGCTTGCTTCCTGCAGATGTAACTTAACTAGTAGGAAAAAGTATGAATGTTTAGTTTATAACTTCGGTAAGCAATATCCGCAAAATATGTATTCACGCTTTGTTAATCAAATTTTTTGATACTTTGAAGAGATGTTTGCAGAATGTAATATCTCCCTCGAAATACATCTACGAATTTTATTTGCGAACCCTAACTTCAAGTTTTTTGCTTTTCTAGAACATATATCAATGTAGCTTTTGTCTGGGAAAGGAATACCTTTCCCACTTTTTTATGTCAGGACTTTATAGATAGGTGTAATATCATGTCCGGTAAAACACTTGCGATAAGGTTGGTAGTAGCGCTTGAGCGCCAATATCTTTACTATGACGCTAAAGCGCTACTACAAACATATTTTTTCATAAGTAATTAAGCGGACATAATATAACTCATCAAACGTTCAATAACCTTCAGAAATCCTCCAGAAATGCGTACTACGTAAGTGTTGTTTTTGTTAAAAAAACAAATTTATAAGACTAACCAAGCAAGAATCACGTGTATTCTAGGCAGTGGGATAGTTTGAAACATAAGATGAAGATTCAAGAAAGACCCATAGCAGTGGATCTATTTGCTGGTGCGGGTGGTATGAGCCTTGGTTTTGAGCAAGCAGGTTTTGACGTACTTGCAGCGGTGGAGTTAGACCCAATTCATTGTGCAGTTCATGAATTTAACTTTCCCTTATGGCCTATATTATGTCATGGTGTCGAAGATATAACTGGCAAGGATATCAGAAATAAATCTCAAATTGGCGAACAAGAAGTAGATGTGGTATTTGGTGGCTCTCCTTGTCAAGGATTTTCTACCATCGGTAAACGTGCTTTAGACGATCCCCGCAATAAATTAGTATTTCACTATTTGCGGTTAGTTTTAGAATTGAAACCAAAGTATTTTGTATTTGAAAATGTCCCTGGTTTAACCATTGGCGAGCACAAAAAATTTTTATCGGAAATTATAGAAGTATTTAATACCAAAGGTTATCAAGTAGAAAGTAAATATCGCGTACTTAATGCAGCCAACTATGGCGTACCTCAAAGTAGAGCCAGGTTATTTTTGTTAGGATCTCGCCAAGATTTATCTTTACCTAAATATCCCCAAGCAATTACTAAGCCCGCCAATGCTAGCAAATCAAAATATATTGTAGATTTACCCCATTTAATCCCAACTCCTACGGTGTGGGACGCAATCGGTGATCTACCAGAAGTTGAAGAATATCCAGAGTTATTAGATCAAGATTGGACAAAAATTGGTGGAGAAAACTCTGGTTACGGTAAACCTAGTAATTACAGCAGTAAGTTACGGGGTTTTTTGTTTGGGAAAGAAGACTACTCTTATGGGCGTGTATTTGATGCACAAATTTTGACCTCAAGTATTCGCACCCAACACTCTAAATTATCAATTCAAAGATTTCAAGAGACTTTACCGGGGAAAACAGAACCCATTAGTCATTTTCGTAAACTTGATAAAAATGGTATTTCCAATACTCTAAGAGCTGGAACCGCCAGAAATAGGGGTGCTTTTACCTCTCCTCGTCCGATTCATCCTGTTACTGGACGATGTATTACCGTTCGAGAAGCTGCAAGATTACATTCTTATCCGGACTGGTTTCGTTTTCATGTAACAAAATGGCACGGTTTCCGTCAGGTAGGAAATTCTGTCCCCCCCCTACTTGCAAAAGCCGTTGCTGCGGAAATCATGTGTGCGTTAAAAATTACTCCTTCAAAGCCAGAGTTACAAATGGAATTGGGACAAGAACATCTACTACGGCTAAACATGTCTCAAGCGGCTGAATATTATGGTGTTTCTGCAAATGTCATTGAGCAGAGAAAGAGAAAAATCAAAAATTAGCCCAGTCAGAAATATTTTGCAATACCTTGATTATCTTCTTCCCCAATATAAAATTTAAAATTAATACAGATACACTTAGGACTAAAACTCTTTCCCCTCGTGTCTAGAAATCAGCAAAAAACTCATTTAAACCGCGCTCGTGCTAGTCTCAGACAAGCAATATCTTGGTATGGAAATTTTCGCAAGCCCAGACATTTATCATCAAACCCGCAGTTAGCAGGTTTGGTTAAACCAGAACTGGAGTCTTTAACTTCTACTCTCAACAAATTAGATAATAACGTAATTTGCATTGCCGCTTTTGGGTTGGTCAGTCGTGGTAAGTCTGCAGTCATAAATGCTTTGTTTGGACAAAAAGTTCTCCAAACAGGTCCTCTTCATGGTGTTACTCAGTATCCTCGCTCCATTCGTTGGCAACCAGGGGGAAAAGTCCAAGTAGAATTAATTGATACTCCTGGCTTAGATGAAATTGCTGGAGAAGCACGGGCTCAAATGGCGCGAGATATCGCTTATCAAGCTGATTTAATTTTATTTGTCGTTTCCGGGGATATTACCAGAACGGAATATAAAGCACTATCTGAATTACGACAAGCGCAAAAGCCATTAATCTTAGTTTTCAACAAAATTGATTTATATCCAGATACAGATAAAGCAGATATCTATAATAATTTGCAACAATTAGGTGCAGTCACTTTACAGGAAAAACCTTTGCAACCGGATGAAATTGTTATGGTAGCAGCGGAACCAACGCCTTTAGAAGTAAGGGTTGAATATCCCGATGGTACTGTAAATTATGAATGGGAAACTCCGCCTCCTCAAATCGAACAATTAAAGGAAACCATTCTCAAAATTCTTAACCGGGAAGGGCGATCGCTACTGGCGCTTAATGCATTAGTACAAGCAAAAACTGCTGAAGAATCAATTGCTTCTAAAAGTGTTGACCAGCGCGAAGCCCAAGCAGAAGATTTAATTTGGCGATTTGCTAGATACAAAGCTTTAGCTGTTGGCTTAAACCCGATCGCATTTTTAGATGTTGTGGGTGGAACTCTTACTGATCTAGCTCTAATTCGCGCTCTTGCAAAATTATACGGTTTACCAATGACCGGTTACCAAGCAGGAAAAATCCTGAAGACCATTTTATTTAGTTCTGGTGGTTTATTGTTAAGCGAGTTAGCCAGCAGCTTTATGTTGGGTTTGGGAAAAAGTGCAACTGCGATCGCATCAGGAGACAATCCTATACACATTACAGCATTTGCAGGAACTGCAATAACTCAAGGTGGAATCGCAGGTTATGGAGCTTATGTGGTTGGGAAAGCCGCTCAATTATATTTACAAAAGGGTTGTAGTTGGGGTGAATTAGGTGTGAGCACAGTAATTACAGAAATTCTTTCTGAAGTGGATTCAAATACGATTCTGTATCGCTTGCAACAAGAATTAAGTAACAAAAAAAGCAATATTTAATATTTGTATTATTTATCGCTTCTCAATTTGAATTTATCCGGGTTATGGAAACTCGTAAACAAAAATATTTTACTAAAGTTTTGATTTGGAATATATATAGGAAACATCAGTTTATATTAGTTAAACATAAAAAAATATGTGCCTAGTATTTCAAGCAAATCTACCGAGGTACAACTCTAAGTATAATTTTAAGTATTTATATAAACTTCCCCTCAGATATTTTATTTAAATAAAATATGCACGAACATGAATTTTAATAGACATAATTCCTTACTCATTGGGATAGTTGTAAACAATAGGCAGCAAGCCTTATATCGGATTATTTTTCAAAATCGAAATATTCTAAATTTATTCACGATTAATAAAAACAACAATCAATCTTAGTATATTTGAAAACTTTGACTCAAAAAATACTTTTGCTTAACGATAAAAAGCAAGTATTGGAATTGACATTTTGAATAATTATTAAATAAATAAAATGCCCAGATATAATTCAGAGTTAAATTTGTTGAACTTATAATTCACTTTAGATTTACTATTGATTTACCGCTGATTTTTTTCAAAAATCATCAGAAATAAGTACTATTACTTATTGCCATTTATTTAAAAAATTGAAAGTAAAAATCTTTTTCAAAGACACAAAGTTTCTTCAACAAAATGTTTGCATTTAACACTCTATTCTTGTTATCTTGAAATGCGGAACGTTCCAAATTTTAATTACATTCTTTAGCGATTGAGGAGCTTAGGTAATGGCAAATAATATGGAAACGGTTACAAACCCAATGCTCACAGAAGAAATTCAGAAAGCGATTGTTGAAGCTCGTTCCACCTGTCAAGACAAAGGAGATGGTTCGAGTGAATGTGCTGTAGCTTGGGATATTGTTGAAGAATTGCAAGCAGAAAAATCTCACCAGAAACAAGCTGCTCAACGCAAAAATTCTCTAGAAGTGTACTGTGAAAATCACCCCGAAGCTATTGAATGCCTAGTTTACGACGTCTAGCTTTTGTCAGTTTAATTTTTCTTTAGTTCAGCAAAAGCAGATTTTGTCACCTTCTTAATTGCATCCAGATCTGGTGCAGGCTTTTTGTTATTAACGTTCAACCACAGCAGGTACTCGATATTACCTTTGGGACCTGTAATTGGCGACCAAGTTAAACCAGCATAATTCCATCCTTGTTTTCGTGCAGCTTCTAGGACTTGGAAAATAGCATCTGCTTGGTCGTCAAGATCGCGCACAACACCTTTTTTCCCAACTCGATTTCTTCCCACCTCAAATTGTGGCTTAACTAGCAATACTGCTTCCCGAGGTGGTTGAGTTAGCAACCAAATTGCAGGTAAAACCTTGGTCAATGAAATAAAAGATACATCAACTACAGCTAAGTCAGCATAACCCTCCTTTATTTCGAGGAGGGTTCCACTTTGATCTGAATTTTTACTATCTGAATTTTTACTATCTGAATTTTTGTGCTCTAAATTTGTAAGTTCTAAATCCTGATATAAATTCTCTACTGTAAGGTGGCGCAAATTTGTACGTTCGCGTAATACAACCCGCGAATCATTTCGCAAACCCCAGTCTACCTGCCCATAACCTACATCTATCCCGTAAACGCGTTTTGCACCAGCTTTGAGCAAGCAATCTGTAAAGCCCCCAGTGGAAATCCCACCATCCAAGCAAACACGTCCAGAAACTTGAATTTGGAATTCATCTAAAGCTTTAGCCAATTTTTCTCCACCACGGGAAACATAGCGTGATCGCTCTTTCAGCTTAATTACTGCTGCAACATCAACTTCCGTTCCCGCTTTATCAATTAGTAGGTTATTAACAAACACCTCTCCTGCTTGAATTAACCGTTGTGCGGTAGCGCGAGAGGAACATAAATTTTTTTGTACTAATAAAATATCCAGTCTTTGCTTAGTCAAATTTTTTTGGGGATTAAAGATTGAGGATTGGGGATTGGGGATTGCACTGCGTCCCGCCTTGCGGCATAGAGTCTGCGGCGTCGGCAGATCCGCAGGTGACGGCTCCGGATCCGTAGGTAGCGCAGCTATAGGTAGCGTAGCTATAGTCATAGCCTCTGGGGATTGGGGAGATGATAAATTAATAAATTAGCAATGACCAATGACCATATGACGCTTACGCGTCACGCCTTGCTAACATCGCGCCAGCGATGTGGGCATATACCCATTAGCAATTACCCATTAGCAATTACCAAACACCAAATCACCAATCCCCCATTACTTATTAAATATCTTTTTCGCTCAATTCTCGTGTCATATAATCAAATGGCTCATCAACAAAGCTAGTATCGCTAATACCGGCTTCTGCAACTTGCCCTTTGGCAATATCTTTCATAATCTGGATTCCACGAACTGTAGATCCAATGGGAACTCCCAAGGAATTATAAGTTTCCCGCAATCCTTGAAGCACCCGCTCATCTAAAACGTCCATGCTTCCTGCTACTAATGCGTAGGTCGCATAGCGTAAATAATAATCCATATCTCGTAAACAAGCTGCATAACGACGGGTAGTATAAGCATTACCGCCAGGACGAATTAATTCTGGTAGTTCGTCAAACAGAGCTAAACCAGCTTGTTTAACAATAGCCGCAGCATTAGAATTTATCATTGCAGCAGCCTTTACCCTTGATGTACCGCTCTCAAAATAAGACTTGAGGCTATCTATAGCATTTCTGTCAAAATAACGCCCTGCAATATCATAATTCTGAATCAAATTTGTCACTGCATCGCGCATCGCTTTTCTCCCAATGGTTCCTATCTATAAGTTTGATATTTATTTAATTGGCTGCTATTATATGCCACGATTTGTACCAGCAAACTAAGTAAGACTCTGGCACATTAATCTGTGACCTATGTGACCTACTTTTAGGATTCTATGTCAAAGTTGCCCCGAACACATAAACTGTGGAGTTTTGTGTAGTAACTTCTTCAGTTAGTTCTATAAAAGGTTAATCTAACCTTTAAATAAAGAGTTCTGTAACAAAAATGACAAAATACTGAATTCGGTCTTCATAAGATATTCCAGGTGTGTCATCATCTCGGTTTTAAGATCGCAGGGTCAGCAATGCTTTAAAATTTATCGGTTGATTATTGTAAATAGGCAGATTAAGGAGTGACCATGACAACCCCACAAGAAGTCTTGGATATGATTCGAGACCAAAACATTCAGATGATCGATCTGAAGTTCATCGATATGCCGGGTATTTGGCAACATCTTACGGTTTATCAAGACCAAATCGATGAAAGTTCTTTTACCGAAGGGGTTCCTTTCGATGGTTCAAGTATTCGGGGTTGGAAAGCTATCAACGAATCTGACATGGCAATGGTACTCGATCCTGATACTGCCTGGATCGATCCCTTCATGAAAGAGCCAACTCTAAGTATAATTTGTAGTATTAAGGAACCTCGTACCGGGGAATGGTACAACCGTTGTCCACGAGTAATTGCTCAAAAAGCATTAGATTATTTAGTTTCTACAGGAATTGGCGACACTGCTTTTTTTGGTCCGGAAGCTGAGTTTTTCATATTCGATGATGTCCGCTTCGACCAAAATGAACATTCAGGTTACTATCATGTAGATTCTGTAGAAGGTCGTTGGAATTCTGGTAAAGATGAAGGTCCTAACTTAGCTTATAAACCCGGTTACAAGCAAGGTTACTTCCCCGTTCCTCCAACCGACACCTCACAAGATATTCGCTCGGAAATGTTGTTGACAATGGCGAAGTGTGGGGTACCTATTGAAAAACACCACCATGAAGTTGCAACAGGTGGTCAGTGCGAACTAGGATTCCGTTTCGGTAAGATTATTGAAGCTGCTGACTGGTTGATGACTTACAAATATGTCATCAAAAACGTTGGTCGCAAATACGGCAAAACTGTTACCTTCATGCCGAAACCAGTATTCCAAGATAATGGTTCTGGCATGCACACTCACCAATCCATTTGGAAAGATGGTAAGCCCTTATTCGCTGGCAATCAATATGCTGGCATGAGCGAAATGGGTTTACATTACATCGGTGGTATTCTCAAGCATGCCCCAGCATTGTTAGCATTTACTAACCCCAGTACTAATTCTTACAAGCGATTAGTCCCAGGTTACGAAGCACCTGTTAACTTGGCTTACTCTCAAGGTAATCGTTCTGCTTCCGTGCGTATCCCCTTGAGTGGTGATAATCCTAAAGCTAAGCGCTTGGAGTTCCGTTGTCCCGATGCAACTTGTAACCCCTACTTAGCATTTGCTGCAATGTTATGCGCTGGCTTAGATGGTATCAAGAATAAGATACATCCTGGTGAGCCCCTAGACAAAAATATTTACGATCTTTCTCCAGAGGAGCTAGCAAAAGTTCCTTCAACACCGGGTTCTTTAGAACTAGCTTTAGAAGCATTGGAAAAAGATCATAACTTCTTGACAGAATCGGGCGTATTTACTGAAGACTTCATTGAAAATTGGATTTCTTACAAGCTAGATAATGAGGTTAATCCTTTACGTCTTCGTCCCCATCCCTATGAGTTCTCCCTCTATTACGACGTTTAATTTGCAAGGGTTGACAAAAGATTATTCTTAAGTTCTTTATTACCCTGCGATAAAGTAACACCTAATTATATAAATAAGCCACCTACTAGGGGTGGCTTTCTTTTGTGCTAGTTCATTAGCTCATTGATGCGTGGGAGCGATCGCAACTTATCCTGACGCTAGGGCTGATTTTTCCTTGAATTGGTTGCCAATAATCAGCAATTTCTTTTGGTAAACCAATTTCTTCTACCACACGTTCTAGCATGGATTGTTGGCGGTTCTTAATTTGATGATAGTGCTGCATCATTAAAGCGCGTGCTTTGTCTTGAGTAGTCATCTCACAACTCTCCTGAATCTGTAACTTTTAATCACCAATCGGGCACACAAGTTTAACGATGGGATAAAAGCTGCTGGCGTAATACCCAATACTACCCACACTACACTCTACTAAGCGGCTAGGTTTTACAATTTTCTTTCTATCAACCTCGTAAAGGTTTATTTTAGGGCTTACCCAAGTTTTCATTATCGATCAAGCTATTACGGGTATGAAGAAGATAGATATATTTCCTCAATAGGGTTGCCACTTTCTTATTAATCAGTTATCACTCGCTTTTATTTACCCCACCATTAATATATCTAAAAAACTGTAACCAACAGCACAAAATACTAACTTTTTAATAAAAACTAATATATTTCCAGAGTAATACTGAGAAAAAGCGATCGCTCTTAGCTCATGCCATAGGTATTTTTATCAATTTAATAGCCTGAAAAGCTCTGAGAATAATTCTTTTCGGTTGTATTCTTGGATAAAGTATTAAGGCTGAAAATAAGCAAATAATGAAAAAGCTTATGATTTCTTAGTGAAAATTATTTAAAATTTAATAAATAAAAGTTAACAACCTGGATTTCCGATGTCCGATACGATAACGAAATTTACATACCAAAGTTTTCAACAGGGTAAGAATTTATTTGCTTTGGCGCACAAAACTCTCAGTACGCGCTTAATGGATATTGTTTCTCCCTCAGAGAAAAAAGCTAAACCCATACCAAATGAAGTTTTACTTGAATTACAAGAAAGACTAAATCATCTGTTAGAGGTTGATTGGGAAGACGCGGAACAGGGAATATATTCCAAAGAAATATTATTTGATAATTCTTGGGAAGATTTTTTTCGTTATTATCCTGCAATCTTGATAGATATGCCCCAAATGTGGGAGCGTGTTAAAAACAAAAAATATCAAGAGTTTGCTCCAGAAATTGAGATACAGGGATATCCCAGTTATTATGTGCAAAATTTTCATCATCAGACAGATGGTTACTTAAGTGATTCATCAGCAAATTTATATGATTTGCAAGTAGAAATTTTGTTTGGTGGTTCTGCGGATCCAATGAGGAGACGTATTCTCGCACCCCTCAAGAAATCCTTGGAAGTTTTCAGCTATGTATTACCGAAACAAATTAAGGTGCTAGATGTTGCTTGTGGAACAGGTAGAACTCTCAAATCCATTCGCAGTGCATTACCTGAAGTATCCTTATTTGGTGTGGATTTATCTCCTGCTTATCTACGCAAAGCTAATGAGGTTTTATCTCAAATTCCTGGAGAACTACCGCAATTACTACAAGCTAATGCAGAAGAATTACCCTATTTGGATAACTATTTCCATGCAGTTACTTCCGTATTTCTGTTTCATGAATTACCAGCACCAGTTCGACAGTCAGTGATTGAAGAATCTTTTCGTGTGACAAAGCCAGGAGGAACTTTTATTATCTGCGACTCAATTCAAATGAGTGATTCACCTCAAATGCAAGTAATAATGGAGAACTTTTCAGAAACCTTTCACGAACCTTATTACAGAAACTATATGACTGATGATTTAATAAAACGTCTGCATAAAGCTGGTTTTGAAAGTGTTGACACCCAAATTCATTTCATGAGTAAGTATTTGATTGCTCGCAAACCGGTTTGATTTTGATGTAAATCAATATTTTTCAAATATTTTTCAAATAGTTAAAGACGCGACAGAGCCTGTGGCTTCGGCTGAACCTCTGTCACGTCTTTATGTGTACAAATAAAAATATTGCTGCAAATAGGTTATTGCTGCAATATTTCATCAAAGTAGATTGATATTTTCAATTCTTAATTACTGATTACAGTATTACCAAATAAGTCTCAATAGTCTTCTATCAAAGTTTCTAAAACTCGTATATATAATCAACAATAAACAAATCATAACTAAATCATTTATATTTAGATAGATTGAGTTGTTATATACAATTAATTGAGGTTAGAAAAGTGACTTCAACCGCCATGAGACTCAATTCATATTAAGTTAAAAATTTAACTACAAGTATTGTAATCAGATTGAATTATTTTCTTCAGACGCTTAAATATAAATCAATGAAATACTACATAAACCGTCTACGTCCACTACCTCTATAAGGTGTACCTTTGCTAGGTGTTGTTGAATCTCCGTCGGCGATTATTTCTTGGTTCTCAATGGGTATAAATGACTGTTCAATTGACTGTACGGAAGTGAAAACAGCATTAAAAGTTAGAGAACTTAACATGAAAATTGTAACAGAAATAGAAATGGCAGTACGCATAATAAATTTTTACTTTAAGACTCTCAAATCACTGATACTGAGTTTTATTTAGTGCATCCGGATATTTTGTCGTGAGTATTTTTTCTAATTTTTGTTTTTTGGCCTACCAAGTATTTAAATGTATTAGATTCATGCCTGAGCAGTAATTTAATACACTAGGGAAAGAGATGCAATGCATTTAAATACAAATGATTAATCCTTAGAAAAGCTTTAAATACTTCCGATAAAATTAAATATATATATTTCTCTGGTAATCCACTTAATTATCTATCTCGAACAAAATTTGAGATATATATTTTTAATCTGCATTTTTACGTAATTAAACAATTAAAATCCCTCAAATTTTATTTACTTTAAGTATTTGTACTATTTATTTATAGGAGTAATATTTGATTTATTCTTCAGATAAATTGAAAAAAGTTCAAGTCAAGAAGATCACATATTGACTTTTTTACGTAAAATCAACTAGTCAGTTTAAGAAAAATAGACAGCAAAAGTGATCCTTAAAAAAATCTATATTTATAAATAATAGTTATGCTGATCGCATACAAATTTCATGTCAAAACGTATAATTATCATTCATAAGTATTAATACTGAATTAAAAAATTAATACTGAATTGAATAGGACTTACGCAACTGGCATATTTTTTGGCTTAGGGTGCGTGAGATGCGAAAATATTTGAACGTAGCAATAAGACTTATAACGTCACGCACCAACCACCGATTGTGACAATTGCGTAAGCCCTGTTGGAGAAGAATTGAGAAGTCAGGATAAATCAAAGTAGGTCTTAAAATCGTTGCTCGTCCATCAGTAAAACAAAATTTCATTTAATTGCGTTCGCTAAATTTTCAAATGGCACAAGAGATGGTAGATCTATAAGCGTTGATCGCAGATGATAATAGGTGAAAGCACAAGTATTTAGAGGTGTAAACCAACTGTCTTACGAAGATGTTCCTGTACCCTCCCTTTCTCCAGATGAGGTACTGGTAAAAATGCAAGTTGTTGGCTTATGTCAGTCAGATATCAAAAAGATTCGTTATCCTCTTTATCAACCGCCACGTATATTTGGCCATGAAACGGCGGGTACAATTACTGCAGTAGGTCAATCAGTGAAGAATTGGCAAGTAGGACAAAGAGTTGCAGTAATGCACCATATTCCTTGCATGCGCTGCACTTATTGCCTCAATGATAATTTTTCTATGTGTGACACCTACAAAAATATTTGTACTACTGCAGGTTTTGTACCTAGTGGTGGTGGCTTTGCTGAATATGTTAAAGTTCCCAGTCACATAGTCAGAAATGGCGGTTTAATTCCTATTCCTGATCGTGTCAGCTTTGAAGTTGCTAGTTTTGTCGAACCCACCAATTGCTGTCTGAAAGCTGTGAAAAAAGCCGGAATTGTTCCCGGTCAAACAGTTTTGATTACTGGTGCGGGTCCAATTGGCTTGATGTTCGTAATGTTAGTCAAGTATTTTGGCGCAAAAGCAATTGCTACTGATTTATTACCATCAAGAATTGAAAAAGCTGTAACTTTGGGAGCGGAGGCTGCATTTGATGCTCGCGATCCCGATTTAGTAACCAAAATTAATGATTTAACTAATGGTTTGGGTGTAGATGTAACTTTACTTGCTGTTCCGAGCGATAAAGCTTTTTTTCAGGCTTTGGATTGTACCCGGAAGGGTGGAAAAATATTATTTTTTGCTGAATTTCCCGATCAAATCGAAATTCCTATCAATCCAAATGTTCTTTACCGACGCGAAATTGATTTGATGGGTAGTTATAGTTCCTCATACCGCTTACAAGATTTAGCTGCAGATATTGTTTTTAATGGACGAATTGATGTGGAAGCATTGATTAGCGATCGCTATCATCTAAAAGATTTATCTGCTGCACTGGAACAAGCTATTTCCCCGACATCAGATACCTACAAAATTTTAATTCATCCTTAGAGGGGTAGGGGTAAAGGTAAGCTGACCAGAGGAGAATAATCGGAATCACTAGTCCTGTTACCGTTTATTAACCATTACCTGTTACCCATTACTAACCCCAGCTTTCTGCGCAAACATAATTAAGAATCTAAACGCTTTGACAATGTAACCAGTACATTCCTGAGGGGAAGAATCATAAAATGATTGCCATGCTTGAGCTTTATCTTCATCGTAGTGTCTTGTTCTTTTCGGTTTATCTTCCAGCCAAGATAGGCGCACAGCATGACCGATCACAACATCAAGTACTATATATTCAGCAATTTGCAATTTAGGATTTTTTGCAACAATCGCAGCAAGTTGCATTAACGCTTCAATATTTACCTGACGGTACTCTGGAGATTCTATTTTGTTTAACAAATGTTCTACCGTTAGGGCAAAATTCTTTTCTCCTGGCGTCATCTCCGAAAGTATTAATTTACTTTCAAGGCGATTGCGACGTTCTAACTTATCACCAATAACCAAGCCTTGACAATGCTTCATTAACAGCCATACTTGCTGGTAAAAATCCTTTGGTACCCTTCCCGTAGTACCTTCAATATTGCGGAAATGTCGCCATCCGTTGATTGGATTTTCAGCTTTTTCTGCACCTTCTCTCTGTAGATTCCAATTAATTTCATTTTCCCTTTGTTGGCTGTGTAACGATTCTTGCTGGCGCAAAACTTCACTTACACCTACATATTCTACCAAGCAGTAACGTAACTTATTTCTGACCTCAAACGGCGAAAGTTGCATTAAATGTTCGTATGCTTCATCTTGAGTAACATTTAATTTCCATGCCAATTCGCCAGTTATTAGTAAAATCAGATAGCCGACTTTAATAGTTATAAGTCCTTCAAATAATTGTGGCTCTGTATTAATTAAGTTACTCAAATAAATCAGAATCTCTTGAGTTAAGACGCGATCGCGAACATCTTCACCACAAAAATTATTGATTTTTTCCACAATTTCTTTGTGGGATAGGGGTACGGTAATCAGAGAATCCTCATTGTAAGACCGACCAATAGCTATTTGCTTACCCCGAACTAATAGGCTTGTAATAACATCCGACAAGTGCATGTCCGCCATTTGCAGCAAACCAGCAGCCCGTCGCACCACAGCCCAAATACCTAATTCTCCAGCTCTTGTATAAACTTCATTAAGTAAATCCTTCACCCTTGCAGGACATTCAAAAGTACCAAAACCGGTTTCAAATTCAAGTCCATGTAAGCGCGTTAAAGTTTGTAATAGCTCAACTTGCTCGTATAAATTTTCTGATGTGTGTAAATGAGACAATAATAGTTCTAAATTAGTTTCACACTCCATCTGAAATTCTTGGGTGTGAGCTAATGGCCAATTTTGTTCTGGATCGCAGGAGAGATAATAACAACGGGGGACAGCATTCTTAACAGAGGAATAGGAAAATTCAAAGTTAGGCGAAACATCAATTCTTTCAATTGCAGAAGTCAGCATAAACTGATTTAAACGACCCAGTTTTACTCTGACTCCATTAAATAACCCGTCTTTGAGATCTTGAAGTGACTTCATTAATTCCGGATTACCGGTTTCCATCATAGTCTGAGTCATACGAGTCAGCATCAAAGTTAGGGTAGGACGTCCTGGATCTCGCCAATATTTCTGGATATAAGCTAGTGTGGCGGTAAATTCATCTAGGAGAAAATGGTAATCTAAAGTTAAATAAAACTGCTGAGAATCTAAAAACGAAGGTAAAAGAACTACAGTTTCACTACCAATGCGGAAAAATCTCGATGTTGTTAAACTACGGGGTAATCTCGCAGGACGTCCAGTTAAACCTAATTTTTCATTACACCCAATCTGTTCGTAAATAGTAATTAAGTCTTTGGCTTGACGAATTTGAATTGGTGCAACTTGTTGGGGTGTTTGAGTTGGAATCCCGTAAACTAAAAGCTTTTCTTGTAAATCTTCATTTGCAGCTAGCAAAGCAATTTGCACCATCGGTTGGCGTTCTCTACCGATATACAGGTGTCTTCCTAGAGGATCCACATCACCCAAAGCTAGCAATCCCTCATCCAACATTTGTCCCAGGAAATATAAACTTTGTGCCCAAACCAAAGGGATATTATCATTCGGCAAACGAGGTTGGGAATGGGGCTCTAACTTTTCAGATTCAAGTTTTTCTCGTGGTACATAATATAGTTCTGGGAGCAAATACGAACCATTTCGTTCGATAACTACTTTCTGTAAAAGTTCTCGATAACGTTTAACTTGTGCTTCATTTTTGCAAAACAATCCGTCTAAATATAAATAAGTAAAAAATAACGGCCATTCGCATTCTATATGCTCAAATTGCTGTAGTTCCTCAGGTTCGTAGTGCAAACGTTCGGTGTTTTCTATAACTGTTTGATGTCCATCCCGTAAAAATCGCTTGCAACCATATTTTCCTTCTAGTTTGTTAATAATTTCAGCACGGGTACGATTTTGTAATTCCTTATCTATGACTGCAAAAGCTGGAAAACTAATAATGCTTAATAATGCTGCATCTATTTCTTTTGAAGCTGATTCTCTAGGTAATAGGGATTCTAAGGTAATTCTTGCACGGGCAATTTCATCTGGAAGTGCGTGAACTACTGAGGCTTGGGAACCCCTGACTCCAAATAAGTTCAACCCATCGATGGCTTGTAGCGCGGCTTTAGCCATTCCTACAGAACTAGCATTTAATTCTGGATTACCATGATTAATCTTGTTACCTCTTTCCCAAATCCCGTAATCTGGAGTACGATAAGCCCGCCCAATATAGTAAATAAGATTTTGAACAAAATCAACTTCATCAATGGTATAGATTATCTGCAACCCCGATGCTGTCATCTGTGCCAACATCAAAATAAAGATGGACGTAGCATCCAACTGTAAATGACCCCATTCGTCATCGCCGACGACAACATCCCCCGTTGTCGTATCGTACTTGGCATGAAGAGCATTTGAGGGTGACTGATTCTGCTTGAATTGCTCAACTTTATCAGCTTGTCGCATCATTGCAAATAGCAATCCCCGCATTAATTTGATGACACTGTGCTCTAACTCGTATGTCCGACCAAGATCTTCATCAATTTTGCGATATGCTAATGCCAATCCCCAAACAGCCAAAATACTATAAACGTTATCCCGCACCCAAGCGTCTGTATAGTCACCATGAGCAGTTATGGCTGTGGAAGCAGGCAACAAACCAGTAATTGGATTCTGGCGTTGAAGAATAATAGTCTTAATTTGCTGATAATAATATTCGAGGCGAATTGGTACGTCCGTGGCTATTTTCATGTTAATTTCCAGAGCTTTTAAGGAATTATCACCCTTCAGCCTTGAAGTAAATTATATCGATTGAGATATAAAATTTTCTGTAATTAATGATTGTATTACTAATTTAATCTTTTAGAAAACAATTACTATTATGCTTATATATAAATGTATTTAGATTTCATGTTCGGATAAAGTATATTTTAAAAGTAATATTTTTCGGGAATTAGAGATTATAGAAGAAAACCAAAGTAAATATGCGAAAAATATCGATAATTAAAGTTTGCGAAAATCATTTTACTAAATAAACTTAATTTTATTTGTCAAGTTATATCTTTGAAGTATATTTTCAGGATGCACGCTCAGGATATACTTCAAAGATTTACTTTTAAGATATTTTTACACTTACTTTAGCTTAGTAAATTATTCTTACTTGTACTGTCAATAATAATAATGATAGTTTATTGTTTACTAAACTCTAATTTTTATTGACGTTGTACATTTAATCATAAATTCTAGACAAAATAAAATATACTTAAGAAAGGCAATGGCACTGAACGCTAGTGTCAAATAATGCACATTTACTCAAACTTGTCTACTCTTGAATTAAAGCGCAAATCAAACTTTTATTAATACCACTTAAATATATCGTACCATGCAAGAATCAAGTTATTTGCTTTTTCAAAGAAAATTACTTCGAAGATGTAATTATTGTATTTCCAGCGAATAAATATTTGATTCTGTTCGCTCGTTATTGACTAATAGCATTAACATTATTTTTCCTCTGATTCAATCAGAGAAAGCTCATAAATCTATAAATCACTACTTCCGAGTAACTGAAATCATCAGACTAGCATTGGAAGTTACATAATAGTTCTGTGTTTATTAATTGTGTTTGTTAATTAATAGACATCTCCAGAAATGAGATATCACCCCTGACTACATAAGGCTTTTATATCCTTTTTCGGAGATGTCTAATTTATTTCGTCCTTAACAAGGATAAATTTGGAGGTTAAGAAATTAAAACTACAATATCTTTACAAAACAATCAGTGTTATTACATGTTTTTATCTTCTATCATATCAAAAAAAAACATCAAATAAACTGTAAATATTTTGACCCGATAGAAATTAGAATGAAAATAGAAGATTCCCTTGACACAGATTTTCATAGTAGTAAAATTTACTCTAAGAAAATTGAAATTACAGCATATAAAAGCCAATGTGTGCTGAATGTCACACAGTTTATCTCTTGAGGGGTAGGATCTACCGGATAGGTAACTTCCGGGTTAGTATTATGACTTATGGTGTCTAATTGGTTTATCAATTCCAATTCTTGAGATTTTATGGACAACAGTCCACACGAAGGCAGTAATATCCTCCTCTGAACTGGCGAGCTTGTCTCCCAGTACAGGGGAGACAATAGGAGGGGATTATGCTTGCACAAAATGTTAGCAATAATGTTGTTGACATAGAGGACTTGAGCCGACTCAAATCAGATTTAAATCGTTTACAAGCTGTCGATGTTGGGGAGTATATTAGTAAGTTGCCTCGCAAAAAAAGGGCGCTTGCGTTTCGGCTTCTCAATAAAGGTCAAGCAATTAACGTTTTTGAATATTTACCACCGGAAATACAGCAACAATTAATTAATTCATTGCACGACAGTCGAGTCGTGCAAATTGTTGAAGAAATGAGTCCGGACGAGCGGGCTGTTTTATTTGATGAGTTACCAGCAGGGGTTGTCAAGCGTCTTTTACACGAACTCAGTCCCGAGCAGCGTCAAGCAACAGCAACAATTTTGGGCTACTCCGAAGGGACTGCAGGACGGGTCATGACTACGGAGTACGTACGCTTGCAAGAGGGATTAACCGTAGGGGAAGCTCTAGAAAAAATTCGCCGTCAGGATCGAGATAAAGAGACTATCTACTACGCTTACGTTACAGACTACAACCGCAAACTGAGGAGTGTGGTTTCCCTGAGGCAGTTACTATTTTCGTTACCTGATGCACTGTTGCGGGATATAGCTAGCGACCGTGTAGTGAAAATTAAAACTGAAACCCCCCAAGAAGAAGTAGCGCAATTAATGAAGCGTTATGATTTGATTGCGTTACCCGTAGTTGACCGCGAAAAAAGGTTAGTTGGAATAGTTACCATAGATGATGTAGTAGATATTCTTGAGGAAGAAGCTACAGAAGACATTCAGAAACTAGCGGGTGTTAGTGGCGGGGATGAAGCAGCTTTATCACCTCCCCAGGTGACAATTCGCAAGCGTTTACCTTGGTTATTGGGAAACATTGCTCTTTATGTTACTGCTGCCAATGTAATTGCACCTTTTCAGCAAGTAATTACTATCGTCCCAGTATTAGCAATTATTATGCCGATTTTGGCTAACAGTAGCGGCAATGTTGCTTTCCAAGTTTTGTCTGTTACTGTGAGGGGGTTAGGTGTAGGCGAAATAACCCCAAAAGATACCCTTAAAGTGCTCCGTAAGGAGCTTTTAGCTGGTTTGGGTACAGCAATTGGATTAGGTAGTGCTTTGGCTGGATTATCGTTAATGTGGGCACCATCAGGAGAACATTGGGTATCCTTTGTCGCTGGTGCTGTGATGTCAGTGAACGTTCTCATTGCTGTAACCCTAGGGACAGTATTACCGATGGGTTTCAAACAATTGAACTTAGACCCGGCATTAATTTGTGGACCTTTAATGACAACTACTTTAGATGCTATTGGTTTTTTGACATTCTTATCTTTAGTATCATTTGCTTTGCAAGTATTACCATAGGTTCCATAAGTTAAAGATTATTGCTAATATTCGTGGCAAGACACTTCTGATACCATGCTAAAAAACTGCAAATATCCGTGCATTTTAGAGCTACTAGTTATTGGTTTTATCCCACTACTTTTTTCTTTTTTCGATCTAAGGTATTTTTTGTTTCCTGCTCACTTTCAAGTAAGATATGATTTCCTAAACTACGGGTTTAGTAGTACACGCTCTTGCTTGGGATTATCCTAGACTTTAAAGAATTGCTTTGCTTATTTATAGAAAACCTTAGAAATAGTGATTGGTTATTGAAAATTTGATGGGTACAGTTATTTTCTGTGCCCACTATAATTTTCATTATGCTTAAAACTTACCTGTTTGGAATTTTGCTTTGTCACCATCAGCAAGGCTTATCTTATAGGCGATCGCTACTATAGCACTACGAAGTTACGTTAGGACATATATTAATCCTAAAAGCCATACGTATTAGCCTTATGTCCTACGGACACGCAATAACTACGTTAAGTACTTGGAGAAAATTAATTGTATATTTGTCATTGCGTTAGCACGCACCTACGGTGAACAGCTTTGCTGCGGGCTAGTGGAGCGTAGCGTAACGTAGCATATGTCCTGTCGGACAACGCTAACGCTAACGCAAGGCTTTGAGATTGCTGAGGACGCGCTCCGCGTTCAGCTTTGCTGCGGTCTAACACTATCGTTTGTTCTAACGAACACGCAATACCTACGGTACGCTTCCGCTAAGCGCTAACGCAATGACATAAATATTTTTGTCCAACTACTTACGCTTCGCTGGACGCCAATGACTTTTTACTTTTTACTTGCGCGTAGCGCTATAAGTGAGTTATGGGTCAAAGGCTGAAAGCCAGTTTTAAAAGACATTCTACTTCTGGCTCTTGTCTTCTGAGTCCTGCTATAGGTAATATCTTCAACAGGTATTTTCTTTTCCTAGGCATTAAATCGAAGAGCTTTAGCCTAAAGTGTCTGTAGGACATCGAGAAAATAACCAATGACTAAAACATTAATTTTATACGGTAAACCGGAATGCCACTTGTGTGAGGGTTTACAAGAAAAATTAGAACAAATTCAAAATATCCCATTTAAGTTAGAAATTCGTGATATTACTACTCGCGAAGATTGGTTTGCTGCATATCAATATGAAGTTCCTGTTTTATTCGCTGCTGGTAACGATTCAGAAAGTTTGCAACCCATACCGCGCCCGTCACCTCGTGCAACAGTAAAACAACTAGAAAAAATTCTCCAGAAGTATCTTTGAGTATTTGTATGTAGAAAAAAATAGTGCAAAATAAGCGGATAAATTGGCACAGAGAAATAGAGGCAGGATATAAACTTACCTCATGGCAATGACGAAGTTTAAAATCAGGGTTAACAAGTAAACAGTAATATTCGCCAAACTTAGCCTAAGAAACTTAGTTGCGAGTACAGAGCCGTTAATATATGGTCAAAATCATTCGAATGATTTTGACCAAAAAACACAGGTTTATTGCTCTTATTACCAGTGACTGTTCACTTGTTAATTCTCAAGCTACGTCATTGACTTTGATTTCTCATCCCTTTGTTTGTCACGAGGTTGATACAATGAAACTGCGGGAATTGCTTGCGGCGATCGATGAAAATATTCAATTACCCGAACATCCGGCAATGGATGAGGAAGTTAAGGGTTTAACAACAAACTCCCATGCAACAGCCCCGGGAAACTTGTTTATTGGAATGCCTGGTACGCGCGTTGATGGCGGTGATTTTTGGCAAAGCGCTTTAAAATCTGGGGCTATTGGTGCTGTTATCTCTTCCCAAGCATTTGAGAAACATCCACCAACAGCTAACGATTGTGTGGTAAGTGGTACTGATATGCCGAAAATTTGTGCTCAAATTGCTTCTACTTTTTATGGCTATCCGGGTCAAAAACTTAAAATGGTGGGAGTTACCGGCACAAACGGTAAAACCACTACTTCTCATTTGATTGAATATTTTTTACATCAAAGTAAATTGCCTGCAGCTTTGATGGGTACCCTTTATACTCGTTGGCAGGGATTTTCAGAAACTGCGATTCATACCACTCCCTTTGCTGTAGATTTACAAAAACAGTTAGCTGCAGCCATGAATGCTGGTAACGAGTACGGTGTCATGGAAGTCAGTTCCCATGCTTTAGCCCAAGGTCGGGTATTGGGTTGTCAATTTGAGGTAAGTGTGTTTACGAACCTCACCCAAGACCACTTGGACTATCACAAAGACATGGATGACTATTTTGCTGCTAAAGCATTATTGTTTAGCCCTAACTATCTTAAAGGACGAGCCATAATTAATTCTGATGATTCCTATGGGAAAAAACTAATTGAATCTTTAGAGGAAAGTCAGGTTTGGAGTTACAGCGTTAATAATTCTACAGCTGATTTGTGGATGAGCGACCTTAACTACGAATCCAATGGGGTTAGTGGTAAACTTCATACACCCAAGGGTGAAGTAGAATTTAGTTCGCCTTTAATCGGTCAATATAACTTAGAAAACTTATTGGCTGCTGTAGGTGCTGTTTTACATTTAGGATTAGATTTACAGCTAATAGCTAATGCCATTCCACAATTCCATGGAGTTCCGGGAAGAATGGAGCGGGTACAAGTTAATTCTCAACAAGATATTAGTGTAATTGTCGATTATGCCCACACTCCAGACAGTTTAGAAAATCTATTGAAAGCATCCCGTCCATTTATTCAGGGTAAAATGATTTGCGTTTTCGGTTGTGGTGGTGATCGCGATCGTACCAAGCGTCCCCAAATGGGTAAAATCGCTGCGGATTTTTCCGACTTAGCTGTGGTGACTTCTGACAATCCTCGTACTGAAGACCCAGAAAAGATTTTGGAAGATATTCTGGAAGGAATCCCAGACTCAGTTAATCCAACCGTAATTTGCGATCGCGCAACTGCGATCAAAACAGCAATTTTGGGTGCAAAATCTGGAGATGGAGTCTTAATTGCTGGGAAAGGACATGAAGACTACCAAATTTTAGGTACTGAGAAAATTCATTTTGATGACCGAGAACATGCACGTGATGCTTTAGTCATACGAATGAAGTAGAGGAATTGGGGATTAGCGATTTGGTAATGGGTAATGGGTAATGAAAATATATTTTAATACCCAACCGCTAGTCCCCAATCCCCAATCCCCAGTCGCCAATCCCCAGTCGCCAATCCCCAATCTCCAATCTCCAATCCCCAATCACCGCAATTCCCTAATTTTTTGTTAAAAATAGACACTTAAGGGTAAAAAGATAAGAGAGTATTATTTTTTGCTCTGTTTTTTGTTTGTGTCAATTTTACGGCTTAACCCATGAAAGTCTCTCTAACTCAGGATAAATCGTTATTTCAGTTCCTTTTGGAGCAAAAGTTATATAATTCTCAGTCAGTTTCATCTCTTAGTCCGGCGAGTTTCCTCTCACTGCTGAGTTCGCAAGTTGACTTATTAATTGAAGAAGAAGTTAGAGCCACTTTGTGGGTTAAGCTACCTCCCGGTAAAATTTGGCGTTCGGAAATTCAGCGTTATTGTTCTTGGCTGGGAAATTCTGCTAATATTTTTAACTATTATGTTGGTGATGTAGCTTCAGATAATAAAGCTTCAGGTTCAAATTCTCTCCGTTCAAAAAACAATATTACACCTTTTGAACAAAATGGAATTCCCTTCACTAATATTGAACTCAAAAGAGAACATCAATTACAAAGAGAATATTTTCTGATCGCACAATCGCCCCGATGGTTCAGCTTGATATTATGTCATCGACCACGAAAAAATCTTCGAAAACAGATTGCTTCCAAGATCAAAATAAATAAAAAACATTTTTTATTAACAATTACTAACTTCGAACAAAAAATAATTTATTCTGCTTTAGAAGCAATTGAAAAAGACACTGTTAAATCTAATTCAACAAGCACGATTGTAGATGTCAACTCAAACTCAACTACAGAATCGACATTAATAGCTAAATTTTTTACAAAGCAATTACAGCGACAAGAGGAAATTCAATATCACAGAATTAATAACCGTTTGTTTAAATTAAAACAGCAAAATCAAAAATTAGAAAATAACTTACAGCTTAAAGATGATTATCTGAGTAGTGTTTGTCAAGAGTTACGGACTCCTCTTACGCATATGAAAACGGCGTTGAGTCTTTTAAATTCTCCGTCTATGAAGAATACCCAACGTCAGCGTTATCTACAAATGCTTAGCAGTCAATGCGAACGTCAAAATTCTCTGATTCATGGCGTACTAGATCTTGCTGAGATAGAACGCAATCTTGAGGAAATGACCTTAGAAGCCGTACATTTGTCGGATATAGTTCCTGGTGTAGTTAGTACATATCAACCAATTGCCCATGAAAAAGGTATAATGCTTGCCTACACAGTATCCAATGAATTACCGTCTGTTTGGTGCGTTCGTGGTGGTTTGAAACAAATCTTAATTCATTTGATTGCTAACAGCATTAGATTTACTTCTAGTAATGGACAAGTATGGGTAAGGGGACGAGTCCACGGAAAATATGTTGAGTTGGAAGTTCGGGATACTGGAGTAGGAATTCCAGAACATGAGATTCACAAAATATTTGAACGTTTTTACCGAGTACGTTCGGGAGCTACTGAAGATTCTACTGGTGCAGGATTAGGTTTGACTATTGTGCAGCAATTACTTTGGCGTAGTGGTGGCTTTATTTCTGTTAAAAGTAAATTGTCTGAAGGGTCTACTTTCACAGTAAGTTTACCAAGGGTTTTTGAGAGCGGTCGCATTTCACAAACACCAAAAAGTTTATCAAAATAAGAATGGGTAAGTAGTAATAACCGAATAACACAATTATTAACTGGTAGTTCTCTAATATTGATTGATTTTCAATTTCGCCTCATAGGTATCACTTCACCAGAAGTATTATTTCGTGAGGAGCATTACTTTGAAAGTATAATTCTGAACTGAACTGTGTGGCTGTGGTTAATAGACTGTCTTAAGCAAGAAAATGTAGAATTTTACCTTTCCCCAACCTTATTGCTGAGCTTATGGGATTTTGGATTTTTGTGATGCCAGTTTTTCATTTTTCCCAAATAAGCATCCGAGTTTTCAACTCCTTGCAAAGGCAGGAAAATAGTTAATACTTCAGCTTGATGGGGACGCTGACGCACGATCAACTTACCACCAATTGCCTGAAATAGATGCTTTGTTGCTGCTAGATTTAAACTTACAACACCTGTTTCTGGCTGAAAAGTGAGTAATTCTCCAATTGCTTTACGGATGGGTGGTGTAAATAAAGGTTCTGAATTATTACTATGCTCTTGCTGTTGTAGTTGTGGTAGAAGCTGGAGCTTTAATTGGTTACCAGCGGGGATTACTTGGACTTGAATGTGACTTCCTGCAGGTAAGCTACGCGTAAAGTTTTCCATCAAACCGGTAAGGACTCGATCCAGCATATTCGGATTACTTACTACTGCTGGAACCTGTTGTGGTAAAAGCACATCTAAAGTTAGGTTGCGCCTATTTGCTGCCTGTTGCCAGCGAGGTATACTTTGCTTTAATACTTGCTCTAGACACATGGTGGTCAGTTGAGTATTAGCTGGCTTGTCCACAGGTAAAGTTTCTAATTCTGCAGCTCTGAACAAAAGTTCCATGCGATCTATCTGTTCCGTACATTCGCGATCTATAATTCGCAGTCGCTTAATGACATTTGCTGGTAGGTCTTGCTTTTTCAGTAACAACTGCGTGATTGTACGAATGGTAGATAGTGGGGTACGAACTTCATGAGCGAAAGCTTGTAAAAGTTCGACGTCGAGACAATTGGAAGTATTATTAGATGGCTCAACTTGATCTGTCTGCTTATTAATCTTATGGTTGGCTGCAATATAAGTTCCTGTTTCAGTTCCTGGTAAGTTAGCCAACAAAAATTGACTAAACTGCATCAAGATCTGTGGATTTAGAACTTTAGGATTATATTTTTGAACTATTTCTTCTAGTTGAGCGAAAAAATCTGGATTGTTAAGAATTACCCTAGCACCAAGTGATCGCCAAGCCTGTTCGACTACTTCCGCATCAAAGGAAAATAAAAATTGTTTTTCACCACTACTGTCTTCAGCCAAAACCAAAATTAATCTAAACTTATTTGTGAACACTAAGCAAAATTGCTCATTTGCTAAAGGGTCTCCCGCTAGCAAAGGTAATATAGACTCTTGGTTCGGATTTTCCTTTTCGGATGATATTTCTTGTGAAGACAAAGCAAATGGTAAAGCCAGAGGATTGAAAGGTTTTGCACTAAAAGTAACAGCGTGCAAACCTTGAATGAGTTCGGGTTGACTAAATACAGGTGCAGGTGCAGCTAATACCAGTCCCTGAGTCTCCTCTGAGTTTGTTTCAGATAATGTATTCAATAATAACTGCTCTGCTGCGGCTAGACTGACACGCCATTGGGCTTGCGCTTTTGCCGATTCACAGGCTGCTGTTACCATTGATTGGGTATTAATTAAAATGTCCTTTAAGCTTGGCAAAATCCACTGATACAATGGTTATCACCCCTTGATTTCACTGCGCACAAAGCTTGTTTGGAATCTTATTCCAGATTTATTTATTCCTTATATATACGAGGTTATCGGC
The DNA here is from genome assembly GCF_030065675.1 of Mastigocoleus sp. MO_188.B34. Classification (GTDB taxonomy): domain Bacteria; phylum Cyanobacteriota; class Cyanobacteriia; order Cyanobacteriales; family Nostocaceae; genus Mastigocoleus. The sequence continues at coordinate 84,524 of NZ_JASJDK010000003.1, forward strand.
ATTTGCCTGCAGATGAAAGTCGTAGAACCGAACATCATCAGGTGCAATTTCCCCTTTGGTTACCCGGTATACAAAATTCAATTATTTTTATTTTATGGCGAACCAGGCACAACCTCAATTTTTAATCTTGATTCGCCAAATATCATATAATTAATGTCCAAACTTTTGAATATCAAACTTTGCGTTCAGAGATAATGCCTTCAAAGTTTTACCAATTGTACTGCTTTACAAACAAAGTATATATGTACTAAATAATGTCCTTGATATTAGTCCAAGCAAAAGTAAAAAACGATAATCTTATTTATTCTTGGATTTGGTTTTTGATTTTAAACTCTTCCTCGTGTTTTCTTCGTTTCAAAAAAATTATTTTTAGGAATTTATTTATAGGGCTGACTTATTCCCAATTTTGATAGTTAATTGTACAATTCTAATATTCACAATCTAGCACCTTCATTATTGTGATTTTAAAATCTTATGTTATCTATAAGGTCTTATATAGATAAAGGCTATACAATTTGTTTTGCAAAAAAATATGATTTGTTTTGCAAAAATAAATGACAATTGTTTGGTAAAAACTTAATATAAAATTTTAGGTAGATATTGGATTAAGATATCTTAAAATGCAAGTAAATCCTCAAACGCAACTCTCAATTAGGGAAAAATGCTTTAAGCCTGAAAACTAAACTTTCCCAATTTATTTACAGTAAAGTTCTTAAACGTAGCGACCAGAATAAACTATTGACTCTATAGATTTATCTTCAGAATGATTCAAGATATCCTTATTTGAATTACTAATATTACAACTTAGAATACTTAAATTCAGATAATATAAATTTCCCTGAATATTTCCGATGTATGAGTTATTAAAAAACCACACATAAATAAAGAAACAGATTATACTACGACTACATAATCTATATTCTGAGGATTTTATCTTGTTAGTTTTATATCTACCGTTTTATGGATGCCTGCATTTTTGAGTTCAAAAATATTATTACTTTTGAATCATAAGTATTTTAAAACTATTTTTTTGTAAGTAAAAATCAAAATCTCGCAGTTATAAATTGACATTATCCTATTGCTGACTTAGAAAAGAAATAGAACAATAATTAAAACTATAAGAATAAACTATAAAGCAATGATTTAAAATCTAAATCATTAAATTAATCTTTAATGAGTCTATATAAAAAAACGCGTGTAAAATGGTGAGAGTATATTTTCAGGCTATGCAATTTATTAGTCTCATTAACTTTAAGTGTGAAAGTCTGAAAATACTGGCAGCTTAGGTGAGCATTCGTTATTCATTACCTCTGATTGAACTACGGATGCTATTTTTAGCAAAATTTATCGATAATACACATCGATATTTTTTGATATCAACTTCATCATCAATGTGATGTTTTTGACTTAAAACTAGATGAATATTTTATATGTTGCCAAGCTATAAAATATCTGTTTAAATGGCTCAAGCAGTAGTCATTTTTTGCTCACCTAATGTAAAATTGTTGCCGCCAAAGATGATGCAACAATCTTTGTTTAACTTTGGCTAAACATGTTTAATTATTGGTAAGTAAATTCCCTTTTAAGTCTGTTCGATTTCGGTCTTAATTTTCCTTTAAGATTCGTCTCTAAACATCACACACCAAGTTAATGAATTGCTTCAAGTAGTTTACTAGGAGATAGAAATGAAAAAGTTTATTCCATTTCTGATAAGTGGTATTTTAGCGATTGGTACTTTTGGTTGTCAGAGTGAGGAAGCCGCTAAGACAAATCCAGAGGCTTCGGATACCACAGAAGCAACTCAACCTGCGGCACAAGAAGCTAGCGATATAACAGCTGAAACAAAAGCTAAAGAAGATGTAGCAGCTACTGAGGGTGAGGCTACAACAGATACAGCAGCTAGTGATCTTAAAATAGATCCATCAGCTACCGACAGCGCGACAGATCCAGCTGCTGCTGAAGGTGTAACAGATCCAACCGCAGCAGGTGCTGCAGAAGATGCAACTGCTGTTGATGGTGATGTCGCAACTCAAGCTAATAAAGCATTAAAAGATAAGTTACCTACCAGCAAACTGGAAGCAAAAGAAGAAGGAACAGGTGTTGTTTCCGTTTCTGGAACCGTATCTAGCGACGCAGAACTTGAGGAGATTGAACCTACCGTTAAAAGCGTTCAAGGAGTGACAGAAGTTAAGGTAAATGCAACAGTTGAAGCTGCTCCTGCTGAATAATTAGTACAGGTAGTACAAAAATTGTAATTCAGTTTTTATTTGCTGAATTTATAGAACAGAATTTGTAGCGAATATACAAGTTCTGTTCTATTTTTTTTCACGGTTATTTTTTGATTTTTTTTAATAGTTTTACCTCTTTGGTTTAGAGGTTTAGAAAATTTTTTCTTTTCTGTTTCCTTTTCCCTGTTCCCTTCGCAGCAAAATATCATTTCCTAAACTTGATGCTTGCTACTACACTACAAAATATTTTTCAAGATTGTTATTAATTTTTGAATTTGAGATAATTCATGTGTAGCCATTACAGAAATCCGAATTCTGCTTGTGGGAACTGTTGGTGGACGAATTGCTGGAGCAAAAATTCCTTTATCTATTAATTGCTGTCCTAATTTAAGTGCTGTACTACTATTTGCTAATTGGAAACAAATAATTGGTGAATTTGAAGGTAGTAGTTTCAGATTTGGTTGTTCTGATGTAGCTATTTGTTTTGAGCTTGTTTGCTGTGAGATTATCTGTTTGACTATTATTTCTTTTAAAAAGTTAATGTTATACCACAAGTTAGTTCGTCTTTCAGGTTCTTGCTGGAGAATTTTAATTGCGGTTAAAGCTGCTGCTGTATCTGCTGGGGAAAGTCCTGTAGTGTAAATCCAACCGGGAGCGCGATTGCGTAAAAAATCAATTAATAGATTACTACCCGCAACATAACCACCTAAACTACCAAGTGCTTTACTAAGAGTTCCTACTTGAATGATATTTTTACCGCTATAGCCGAAGTGTTCTACACATCCACTTCCCCTTTCACCCAACACACCTGTTGCATGGGCTTCATCAAGCAGTAGCATACAACTAAATTCTGTTGCTAATTCGAAGAGTTCTGGTAAAGGACACAAATCCCCATCCATACTAAATACGCTATCAGTAATAATCAAACAGCGCCGGTACAATTGTCTTTGTTCAACTAAATGAGTTTTTAATTCAGTAACGTTGCAATGGGAATATTCAATTACATTAGCACCACTGAGTTTCGCCCCATTTTTCAAACTGGAATGATTGTATTGGTCTGATAAAATTAGATCTCGCGTCCCAACCAAAGCAGTAATTGTACTTAAATTTGCTAGATATCCAGAACTAAAAACTACTGCATCTTCCGTTTCTTTTAATGATGCGATCGCTATTTCTAAATCTCTATGTAATTTTCGATGTCCGCTGAGTAAGCGAGAACCCGTACTTCCCGTACCATATTCTTGAGTTGCTGCGATTGCCGCTGCAATTAATCGCTCATCTCCTGCAAGTCCCAAATAATCATTGCTTGCAAAGTTAATTACTTCATGACCATCTAAAATTATTTTTGCGCCTGGACGTCCTGCAATAGTTTTAACTGCACGGTACCAATCAGCACGGTGAATGGTGGTCAGAGATTTTTCGAGCCAAGCGTAGGGGTCTTTGGTCATAAAAGCGCATTGCTGTCTGAGAAAATTTATAAATGAAAGCCCCCTAAATCCCCCAATACTGGGGGACTTTGAAATTTAATCCCACCAGAATAGGGAGGTTAGCAAGAAAATAATCCTTTAATCAAGCAACATTTATGTTGTTATATCAATGTTGAATTGACACCTTTGTTTAAAAATCTTGCACTTAGGAATACAAAATGAATTATCCTTTTTAATTATCTTTTCAAATAATTTTCTAAAGAATATATAAATATTTAAATCTGAAGTCTAAATCTAGAATATTTTAAAAATAATTCAAATAAAAATAATTCAAAAGCCTGGTAAAAAACCTTAAGTATTAAGTTAACCATAGGATTACTCATAACTTACGAACCTGTGCCCCATCGGCAGTCATGCCAAAATATTTTGTTGTGCACCCTATTCTACTTAAAACAAAGTCATAGCATTTGTTTAAAACAAACGTGGTGACACTCTACTTAATATGTTCGCTG